>JBBRYU010000024.1:0-29021 GCA_038237345.1 Pyrinomonadales bacterium | reverse complement strand
TTTTTGCCGCTCTCAACCACGAAAGGCAGTAGTTTTGCTCTGGAAATTCATGTGTCAAGTTAAAACCCTAAATTTTGTCTGCGTAACATCAGTAATTAGTAACGGCATCATTCCCATTAATAAGCTCTAGCCAAAGAGCTTTGACGCGTTCCTGTGAGTAATTGTTTTTATACCTCTCCCTGGCTCGTTTGCCGCAATTATCTCTGAATTCCTCATCATCAAAAAACCGATGCATAGCGTGAGCAAGGCATTCAGGGCTTTCAGTCTCACAAACCAAGCCGGTTTCTTCATTAATCACAAGTTCAGGTAATGCGCCGCTAAGGAAACAAACAGTAGGGACTCCTGCCGTCATTGCCTCGACCGTGGCGATTCCAAATGATTCATTACAAATAGTCGGTGGAGTCGGATGAACATAGAGATAAGTCATCTTAAGTAAATTCAAAACATCATCTCTGTATCCCCAAAACTTGATCTTGCCATTTGCCTGACGGATCTCACTCTCTAGTTCCTTTTTAAATTCGGTGTCGCTTACCCCACCTACGATGTGCAGAGCTGCATCATCATAGTCATTAGAAATAATTTTGAATGCTTTGATAAGAATATCAACCCCCTTGTGTTTTGATACCTGACCAACAAAAAGGATATTTCTCTTCATAAGAAAATCAGGCCGTACACTTTTATCTTCAGCGATATGATTTCGGAAGCCAATCGGCGGGGGGATAATAAAATTGCGTTTTTTCTGGATGTATGTATTTGCATTTAGAGTTGAGCGGTAACCGATTTCAGAATTATGAACGAAGTCTGTTATCAAGGGGGCAACAACTTTAAGTTGTAACGAAGGAGAGTCCAGCAGATTATGGAAATGGTATATGACTCTTTTTCCTAAGAGACGAAATAGAAGAGCAGCCAAGAAGGCAAAGTAGAGATGTGCAATACCCGGTATGTATAAAACATCCTTACCTGAAGATGCTTTAAGAATATCAATATTACCTCTAACTACGCCCCTCAACATCTGCCATAGATGCGTAGGTGATTTCACTTTTCCAACTCTGACCCAATCCTTGTAGTCACTGAGGAATGTATAGGAAATATTTCGGCGGCGGAGTTCCGCCAATGAATGTAATTGTAACCTCTTAGTTGTCAAACTTATCATAAAGTTGGGAATCACTTCGGGACGTAAGAGATCAAAAATCCCGATTATGCCGCGCTCCATCCCATATAGATATATTCCATCGAATACTATCAATACACGTTGTGCCACTTTCCCTCGGGACATAAAGATTGTAGATTTCAATCTATACTGATAACCGGCTCCTGTTATTCAACTACACTTGAGTAGGCTGAGACATTCGCCTCTCTCACAATTAGTTTCTCATCAAAAACTTGGGCCAGACGAGCAGCCATCGCTCTTGTTGTATAAGGCTCGAAAGCTTCCCAGCAAGTTGGCGGTTGATAGTTTTGTGGGAGCAAAAGAATGCGCTCAAGACGCCTGGATATTTCATCAACCTTATCACCCGGCGTGAATTGGGAGTTAAAGGTAATAACATCTCCGGCTTGCGTTTCTTTCAGGATTGTAACGACGCTGCTTGCTTCATGAAACACGGTCAGCAAAGGCTTTCGAGCTAGAATGTAGGGGAATATTTTTGAAGCGGTATAATGCGGCTCAGATGAGCCAATAATTATCAGCGCATGGGCGTCCAATAAGGTTTGTAGCGCGTCCAGGTAAGAGATTCTATCCGGGTGCTCGTCAACAAGGCTTTCAATTCCCAACTCCCTTGCCATTGCTAGCAGTGGACGGTTTTTACCTGCTTTAGGGTCGTAACTCGTGCCCACAAAATGCAGGCGCAGACGCTCGAACAACTCAGGCATGCGCTCCAGTCCTGAACGCACTGCGCTGAGCAAAGCTCGCATCGTTTCACGCATGCTGATCGTGTAAGCGCCTGTGTAGCACACATGCAGCAGGCCATCATGCGGATCGAAGATTTGATTCTTACGTGGATTTTCACGGAGATAATCAAAGTCAGCAGATTCGCCGCCGTAAGGAATCTCAGTGGCATTGTCCTTACTCAGCCAAGGATAACGAACAATAACGCTATCGGTTGTGCCGCTTGAGACGCCGACCAGATGCCTCACCCTCTTCAAGCTGAACGGCTCAAGCATGCGCGACAATGTGTAAGACATCGCCCACTTTGGAGGTCTCTGTTCTTTCGGCAGCGCCCAGTAAAACTCTGTCACCCACGGGTCAATGTAATCCACGACGTACGGCACGCCATAGCGCTCATAGGCCAGGCGACCAAGAACCATCTGCACGTAAGGAGGGACAGGAAGAAACACCAAATCAACTTTTCGCTCACGACACAAACGTGAGAGCACTCGCCAGTGATGCCACACACTGCGCATCCCGAGATCGCCCACGCCAATTCTCCGCGTCCATTTCGCAGGGAACGCTCGAGTACGAATCACCTCCAGTGATGAAGCCAGCAACCGTTCGTTTTCTGGATCAGTCTTTCCTTCGTAGTACTGAGGGTCCGTCGTAATCACAATCGGTTGCCAGCCAAACTCCGGTAGGTGCTGCGCGAAATACCGTATTCTGAGCGCTGGTGGCAGACTGCTGGGGGCGAAATCCGGCCCGATGATGGCGACCCGTTTCATCTTAAAGCGAAGGAGCGTTCGGATTAATTAACTCGATCAAACTTCTCGAGCTCTTGGAGAAACTTTTTTTGTTCTATATCCCAGCAATATTTTTCTCGGGCGGCATCCCAAGCTGCTTGCTGGGCGGCGCGCAAGGACGTACGATCCGATAGCCAATTGCGCAATCCTTCAGCCAGCCGCGCGGGTTGGCCCGCCGGGTAGAGGAATCCCGTTGCCGGGAGCTGGCCTAGAACTTCACGCTGGCCGGGGGTGTCGGTCGCTGCGACCGCCAGACCTGCCAGCAAGTAGCTTCCGATCTTGTTCGAGAGCGTGCGAGAGGTGTTGCCGTTATTGGATCGCTCCAGCGCCAGACCGACATCAAACTGGCCTAACGTTCTGATTAGATCGTCATGGTCCACCTGTGGATGGAATTTGAGCGAAACGCCGCGCCCTCGCGCTAAATCCGTGAGTACCGAACTGTAGCCCATGGAAGGGTTTCCACGGAGGTGCAATTCGACTGCGCCGTCCAACATCCCGACAGCTTCGATGGCCTCTTCGAGTCCGCGTCCTGGTCCAACAGTCTGGCTGAACCAATGTAATCGCAGCGCCGGATTGGCGGGACGACCCGACGGCGCAAGCATTCCCTCGGCCAGCGAGACCGGGAAGACGTTGTAGAGCACGAGCGGCGTGCGGATACCGTACTGTTCCTCCAGACGACAAGCGATATTCTTTGAAGGTACGGAGACATAATCGCAGTCGTGCAGATAATTTCTCTCAATCGCGCGCACGAGCTCGACAGGGTCTGTGTTGTTCTCCGCCAGCAGATCTTCGCAATCGAAGGCGAGGCGGGCCGACCACCGAGCAGCCGCCGCTGTTGCAACGGGTAGTGCCGCGTGCGCGTGCGCGATGAACCAGTCCGCAGGCTCACAGCATGCCATCTTGATCTGTTCGGACAGAGCCGTCGTGTAAGCGTATTCTCCTACTCTGCGGCCTCCGAACCTATTAAAGATCATCTGTGCCAAGCGGCGGCGGCCGCGCATCATGAAGGAGCGATATTTCCCGTACCAGCCGAGCGGAAGGAAAACAATTTTCTGGTGACGCCATTTCCGCCGCGCTAACTGTCTTCGATCTATCTGGTCCAGCTCGATCATGTAAGATGGGGTGACAACGCGTACATCATGCCCTGCTTCAGCCAGCGAGTCAGCCTCACGTAAGAGTCGCGGATTGTGGCAGGGATGTGTGGCTCCAATTAAACAGACGCGCAAGATGACTGAGCCATCAGATTTGCGTAACATGAAGTAAGTCCGGGAGTTGCGATCATTGACTTATTTTAGTTTCCGTAGCCAGAGACTTTTGGCTGACCTGTTATTCATGTAAGGGAAATAGTTGGTGAATCCAGGCAAGGTCTTTTGCAGATAGTAGCCTGCCCATAATACTTCAAACATATCCGAGAAGGTGAGAAGTGACTGGACCAAATATTGTTCATTCCAGTTATTGCGCTCTAACAGAACCCAATCTTTAGGATAGTCATAAGGCAAAAAAATGTCGTGGATATGAATGAGCACGTCCGGAGGCAGCGCCGGGATAATATTGAGATAAAGAGCGACGACATCATTTCCCGTCTTGATAGCATGGCTTGAATCAATGAACAGTATGTCATCAGCCTTTAATGCGCTGAACAATTCATCCTTATCCAGCGACTCGACAGGGACAAGATGAAGCTCATCTGAAAAGCCGCACACGTCTATACGTGGCTCAGGATCGATTGAGATGAGGCGGCAGTCGAGCTCGCCATCGAGAAGGGACTGACGAATTATTCTCGTGCTGTTTCCGCTCCCAACTTCTATGATCGTGTGCGGGCGGAAGAGACGGATAAACGTGTAGAGTATTTCAGTATCGGGTGAGCTATAAAAATCGTTATTAAAAGTGTAATTGACAGCATTGCTTGAGCCATTCTGAAAATCGCCGAAGCGTGAACCGAAGTTCTTCAACTCTTCCAGAACCCGTGGAAATTCTTTGGAGTCAAGTAAAGCATGTGGTGAGAATATGGGGCGCTCAAAATGGCCCTCCTTCGCCAGCATTTGCAATCTCGCGTCTTCCCTTCTCTCAGCCGTCCAGGTGTCCAGTTTGATATTGAGAGGTCTTAACACTTGGTTGAGCTGTAGTTTCACTTTCGTAGTGAAAGAGATGTTCATGGTTGTCTCTCGGCATTCATTGATCTTTCCAGGTTTATGAATCGGCAATAATATCTGAGACTACCCGCCCAGATTTTTCACCTACCAGCCGAGCTATGACCTTTTGGAAATCGGACCTCTGCTTGTTAATGTAGTGATTCTGCATAAAAGCCTTTTGGGCATTCTTATGTAGCAACCTTCGACGATCCGGTGACTTCCATATATTAACTATTCCCTGCGCCAGCTTTTCCTCGCTGGCTTCATCAACTATCTCCGCAAAACCAAACTGCCGGGCGTAACGGACCACGCTTGAATAGGGAGGGGCAAGAATGAGAATGGGCGTTCCAGATGCAAGGTAGTCGGATGTCTTGGTTGGAAAAGCCTGGGCCGTGGCGAACCTCTGCTCTTCATGAAAAGAGAACGGTAAGAACAGAATGTCAACGGTGGACAAAACTCGACGGAGTTCGTCCTGCGTCACCCAGCCATGAAATTTCACGCGCGGGTGCTCCCAGCCCAACGCTTTGATCTGTTCCTGAGTTGCCATTATGTAAAGGTGTAGTTCCCAAGAGTTGATGCTGTAGCGAGACAGCATGTCTCCCATCACGAGACGCATGAGCATGTTGAGACTATCTTCTGTTGCGAGCGTTCCTGTCCCCGCGTAAATGATTCGCAGGCATTGTCCATCTGACCCTTCATTTAGAGCAGGCGAGACATGCTCTGGCAGGTAAGACTCCGCGGCGGGCATTTGAACGTCAGACGTCACGCCATATTTTTCTTTAAGCATCTCCTGCATGTAAGGCGTGACGGTATAAACCTGTGAAGCTCTATTCGCCACGATCCTGAAAAGAGGCCCGCAGAAATATTTTAAGAGAATCGCCGTGCGTCGCATCTGAGTGACCCAGTCATCGTGAACAATGATGATTAAGGGAACGGCTGCGATCCAAGATGTCAGTGCGGCTGCGACGAAGAAATGGCCGTGTGCGATTGTCACGATGGCCTTGCTTCCTCTAGCCTTGATGGCCCACATTGCGTAAGCAACCAAGATCGGGATCAGCAGCCAGTCAATCAAGCTCTTGATCCTGCCGATCCCCCAACGTCCCGTTTCGTTCGTCGTGGGGAAAACCAGATGGTGACAGGGCAATCTTCCTTCCGATGGCGACACCTGATCAAAATAAGAGCTGATGAGAATGGTCAATTTATCCTGCGGGTATGTTGACAGCAGGCGACTCATCAAGACAGTTCCACCTCTCGCATTTGAGGGCGGAAAGTCACAGAAATAGAGTAAAGCAGGCTGGTCCATATTAGGCTCAGCGGTCAGCGCAGCCGATAAACGTCGCGCATCCATTCGGCGGTGAGACGCATGCCGTCCTCTAAGCTGTAGGAGTTTTTATGGCCCAAGTCCCCAATGGTTTTAGACATATCGACGCGCTTGATCTTCGTGGTAAGTATCTCGGATTCCTTATAGTGGACCAGCGACGGATCAACCTCCGTAACCTTCAACACCACCTCGGAGAGTTCTTCTATGCTGTGCATGCTGTTGCCGCCAATATTGTACGTCTCGCCGGGCTTGAAATTATCTATGATGTTGGCGAGTGTGCGCACGGTGTCGGCGAGATAGGTGGAGGTGCGCGAGTGCCCCCGATACACCGTCCAGGGCAGACCGTGTAGAGCGCAATAGAGGAAACGACAATTTACCGAACGATAAGGGCTGTAGTATTCGCCCGGTCCGTAAGTGTTGAAGAGGCGGACGACAATGCTCTCTGTGCCGTATTGCTGGGCCGAGTTGCGTATCTGCATTTCGTTGACCCACTTCGTCATGGCGTAGTCGTTCAACTGCTTGATCTCGTACTCGTCCATTACAGACTCAACCATGAGGCCCGGCCAGTCACCGTAAACTTCCGAAGAGGAGAAGTGGATAAACCTGAACTTAAGATGTTCCTGCAAGCGAATGAGGTTTTTGGTCCCGACCGCGTTCGTGCGCCAGAGGGTTTCGTAAAAATCTTCGCCGTTCCACCGCCCGAATTCAGCCGCGCAGTGATAGACGTAATCGAACGGTCCCATGCACTCAAAAACCCGTTCGATCTGGCGAAACTCCCCAACATCGCACCGGGCATAAAGCGGGACTTCCACATCCGTACGAAGGCTAAAACCCACTTCGTCATAATTGTGGGGAAGGTCACAACTCACCACATGGTGCTTGCGTTGACGCAACTCCTTGATCAGACCAGCCCCGACTGTTCCTAGCCCACCTGTGACAAGAATTCGCATTAACGATTTCCCTTAAGTTAAGATTAACGGCTACTCTTTTAAACCTGCTTGCAACAATCGCTCGTGATGAACTTCTGGAATAGCCAAGATCAGCGTATCGCCATGACGTAGCGCAGTGTGGTTGATCAATTTAACGATCTGTCCGTCACGGATACAGTAACCTTGATAAGGAGCAAACTGCGCGGCGATTTCTATTAATTGCCAAGGGAAGAACCCAGCCATGCCGGATGCTTCGTAGTTAGCCTCAAGAAACCAAAGAGGAGGAGGGCCGAATTTCCCGCTGAGTATTCCCTTTGCCCCAAGCAAAACATCACGCTCACCGCCCTCGACATCACACTTAATGACAGACGCGGGTGCGATGAATGTTTCGGCTTGAGCGTCTAAAGTACATAGCTCGACTTCTTCCTCTTCATACTCCCAATCAGCAAGCGGAAAGAGTGAGGTGTGCATGGGGTCAAGTCCGACGAACGTTTTTAAGGTTGCCTTTCCGGCTTTATCTGATATTGCCAATCGTTTCGCACAACAGCGTTCGTCCAATCTGTTAGCAGTGATACCGCGCTTGAGTAAATTATAAGTTTGCGCTGATGGCTCATAGGCATAGCTCATGAGAACATCTTGCCTTTTGGTTAAGAGGGTCAGCGTATGCCAGCCGATGTTCGCCCCAATATCAACGAAGACCTCACCTTCATTAAATGCTCTGTGCAAAATTGAAGTAACGTCAGGCTCGAAACCGTCTTGAAAGTAAATGAATCGGTATAGCGGAGTAGAAAAATCGAGGATCAACTTTGTGCCATCAAAGTCGTATTGATGCACGCCGGTGGGATGAAAGGAGCCATAGCGCACAAACAATGATAGCTGTTTTATTAGCCGCCGACTTCGGGGAAACAGGCTTGAGGTGAGGGCTGTAGTACCAAACATCAGTTAATCGCCTTTTCGAATACCAGATGATGAGCAAAAGCTCTTGCGCTAAGACCTATATGCCCATACCAGCTATCAAGTTTGCGGCCTCCATAAACTGGCGTCTCTATCACTTCGAAGGAGAAAGTTCGCGGCACAAGTTCAATCTTTTGAGAAGCCATATCCTTCAAGTAGATTTCGAGCTGATATTCACCCGGCATCAGAGGCAATGAATTCACTGAGAACCCCATTTCGACGCTATGCCCTGCCGGTATCGCTTCTGTAGTTGTAAAGTCTTTAAAGTCTAGCGCCGTGATGCGCTGGTTTTCGACCGATAAGATGGCTACATACAAGCCCGGATCGAGCACCTCTCTTTTTCCCGTAAATCGGACTTTAATTTCTACCGGGTCAAATGTCTTAATGACTTCGCCTTTCGTCGAGTAAATCTCAACATCATTTACAATGAAGCTGTTAGTTTCAACGCGACCTATATCAAATGACTCTCGATTAGTACGAGCAAGATATTTATCAACTACGCTATTGATCTCCCCGTGCCCCACTAAAGCTCCCTCTTCCAAAATTAGCCCGCGCTGGCAAATATTACGAATGGCTGACATGTTATGGCTCACAAAGAGAATTGTGCGCCCGCCGTGGCCGATTGATTTCATTTTATCGAAACATTTCTTCTGAAATTGCGCATCACCAACGGCTAGCACTTCATCAACGATTAACACCTCCGGTTCAAGATGAACCGCCACGCCGAATGCCAGTCTGACATACATCCCGCTGGAGTAATGCTTCACGGGCATGTCGATGAACTTCTCGACCTCTGCGAAGGAAACGATCTCGTCAAACTTACGACTAATCTCGGCCTTCCTCATACCAAGGATCGCCCCGTTGAGGAAGATGTTTTCGCGCCCTGTCAATTCAGGATGAAAGCCCGTGCCCACTTCAAGCAGTGAGCCGACCCGGCCCCTGATGCGGGCCTGCCCTTCTGTCGGGTGAGTGATGCGCGACAGGATTTTTAACATCGTGCTTTTGCCAGCCCCGTTGCGCCCGATGATGCCGATGACTTCGCCCCGCTCGACGTCGAACGAAACATCCTTGAGTGCCCAAAAGGTCTGATGCCCGTTGCGATTTTCCCGCGCCGAATTCTGACCAATGGAACGAAGGCGGCGGAAGGGGGCACCCATCACATCTGACAAGACATCGCGCAGAGCCTTGTATCCTTCGCGTTGGCCCAGGCGATAACGCTTGCCCAACCCATCGCAGCGAATGGCGGTATCAGTCATAATTCAGACCACATCGGCAAAGGTCTTCTCCATATGCCGGAAATAATAGAAGCCTCCGATCAGGATGAGAATCACGATGAGCACCGAGACGGCGAGCAGCGGGCCTGGAGCATCGGCACTGCCCAATAGCGCCCAGCGAAAACCTTCGACCACACCTGCCATCGGATTCAAGCCGTACAAAGCGCGCCAGCGCCCCGGGACAATCTTGCTCGAATACGCGACGGGCGTCGCAAAAAGCCACAACTGCGTCAGAAAACCCAGAGTGTAGCGGACATCTCGGTACTGCACGTTGAGCGCAGACAACCAGAGACCGACGCCGAGCGCTATCATCACCGCCAGTAGAATAAATAATGGCAGCGTGAAAACGGCTACTGTGGGAGCGATCCCGTAATAAATCATCAGGGCAAACAGCACGAGGAAAGAAATGGCGAAGTCAACCAGCCCGCCCAGGACCGCCGAGATTGGGACTACCAGCCGCGGGAAATAGACTTTCGTGATGAGCCGTTCGTTCGCCACCAGGCTATTGCTCGACTCGGAGAGCGCGAAAGCGAATAGCTGCCAGGGCAGGAGCGCGCAGTAGACGAAGATCGGGTAAGGTACACCGCCCGAAGAGACACCCGCCAAGCGCCCGAAGAAGAGACTGAAGACCACCATCATGAAGAACGGCTGAATGACGGCCCACGCGGCGCCGAGCACGGTCTGCTTGTAGCGCACTTTGATGTCTCGCCAGGTCAAGAAGTAGAGCAACTCACGGTACTCCCATAACTCTTTCAGCCCGAGCGACGTCCACCCTTTCGCGGGGCCAATCGTTAAGACCTGCAGTGACTCGGGCAAGACACGCTCGTCAGAAATCAGTACATCACTCTCTATCACATTATCACCACAGAATCAGCGCTCTACTTCGCAAGCGCGGGTCCACAACCCGTCCTCTTGCTGACTAGGGCTAAATCATGGAGCAAGCGCCCCCGTCCTTCAAATTCAGGGAAGAGCCGCTAGCACTAGCGGTCGTTTAGAACGAGCTCAGGAATGACTTAACACCTGTGACGCTGCCAAGCTTCGCGGCCCCCGAACCGTTACGGGCAAACATGTGCCAGCGCAGGTCGAACGTTAGGGAGGAGGGTTCCATCAGAAAACAGGCGAAACTTTTCCGGTCTAATCACCGGCCCCGGAGACGACGCGCTCCGGCTCTTCGACCGGCGCGTCGTCCAACTCCTGATAGTACTGCTGGTAGTAGTGGTAGTCCTCCGCGCGCGCCTTGACGTTATTGAGCACCACGCCGAAGATGCGGGCCCCGACGTCCTGGAGGAGTTGGCGCGAGCGCCGCACGAGTTGGCGGGAGGTTTTGCCGGCCTGCACGACGAGCAGCACCCCGTCCACCCGGGTGGACAGGATCACACCGTCCGTAAACGAGCCGATCGGGGGCGTGTCGAAGACGATGTGGGTGAAGGTGGCGGCGAGTGTGGCGATAAGCTTTTCCGCCTGCGCCGAGCCCAGCAGTTCCGCCGGGTTGGGGGGGATCGCGCCTGCCGGCACCAGGTGCAGACCGGTGGCCGCATCCTGGATGACTAGGCTGAGAATCTGCGCCTCACTTAAGTCACTCGAGAGGATCGTGCTCAGCCCCTGGTGGTGACCATCAATCCCGAAGATGGTATGCAAGCGCGGGCGGCGCATATCCGCGTCAACTAATAATACCCTGGCTTTGGTCTGCGCGAGGCTGATGGCCATGTTGACCGAGGTGGTGGTCTTCCCTTCGCCGGGGACACTGGAGGTGACCAGGAGCGTGCGCGGTGCCCCTCCCGCCGTTGAGAGCAGGACCGAGGTGCGCAAATGCCGGTGCGCCTCGGCGAGCGGCGCGCGCGCGTCCACGTGCGTGAGCAGTTCGGGGGCCTCGGCCGCGCCGCGCAACTCCAGCGCGCGCGAGGCAGAGGCCGCCGCAAGCCGCCGCTTCGTCCGCCCCGTGACGGCGGGAATGGCGGCCAACGCGGGCAGACCCAGTCGCTCGACATCGTCGGTTGAGCCGACGGAGTCGTCCAGGTGCTCGAGGAAGATAGATAGGCCGACGCCGAAGCCTAAGGAGAGGAAGGAGGCCAGCACGACGAGCCGCAGACGGTTGGGCCCGGTCGGGGCGTCCGGGGCGAGCGCGTAGTCGAGGACGTAGATGTTGTTGGGCGTGCCCGCCATCATCACGTCATTCTCCTTCGAGCGCTGGAGCAGCCCGTTGAGCAGCGTCTTGTTCGTCTCGATCTCCTGCTGGATGATGCGGTAGTTGATGGCCGCCTCGTTCTGCGCGACGGTCTCGCCGCGCTGTTTGGCGAAGGCGGCGCGGAGCGCCGTCTCGCGGTCGAGTGCTTGGCGATAGCGCGTCTCAAGATTCGTCGTAACGACCGCGGTTGCGTGGCCGTGCGTCTCGCCCACCTGCCTTTCGAGCGTGGCGATCTGTTGCTGCGTCTCCTTGACCTCGGGCCACTCCGGCGTGCTCTCGACGAGGAGTTGCGAGAGCTTCTCCTTGAGCGCGGCCAGCTTGTTCTCGGACTCGGAGACCGTTTTGACGTCCTTCTCGGCGAGCGCGCTGGCGGCCCCGGGGGCCTGCGCGGCGCGGTAGGCGGCTTCCGCCTCCTTGCGCTCGTTCTCGGCTTCGAGCAGTTGCTTATTGAGCCCGGCGAGGCGCTCGACCACCGTGTTCTGGCTCGCGTCGAGCGAGATGATCTGGTTATTCTTCGCGTAGTTGACGAGCCGCTCCTCGCCGCTTCTGATTTGCGCCTGCAGGTCGGCCACGCGCTTTTGCAGGAAGTCGCCCGCCGACGCCGTGGTCTCCGTCCTCTTTTCGAGGTTCGCGAGCGCGAACGTGTCGGCGACCGCGTTGACGATCTTGGCGATGACCTGCGGGTCGGAGTGCGTGAAACTGATGTCAATCAGGCGCGTGTCTTTAACCCAGGAGCCAGTGCGCGTCTCCTTCACGGGCTCAACCTTGAGACCGGCTCTGACCGCCTCTACATACGGTGCTAGGCGCTTGGCCTCCACCAGGTCGTCGCGCGCAGTGGCGGGCGCGACCGTGCCGGTGAGCGGCATCTCCGCCAAGTCTTTCTGCTGGGCCGCCTCCTGCTGCCGGCCGTCGCGCCCCAGCGCGCGGAGGAGGTTTTGCCAGGGCGACCGGTTCTGGGTAGTGTGGGGATTGAGGAACGCTTGGTTGTGTTCGAGGTCAAGAGTCTTGATGACGCGCCGGAGTAGCCCGGGACTCGTCAGAATCTGGAGTTGCGTGTTGAAGTAGGCCGGGTCGTTCGTTGGGCTGTTGATAATGACGGAAGAACCGTTGGTGGTCGCGCCCGCTGCCGGATTGGTCTCCAGATCGACCTGGATGCGCGCCGCGGCGGTATAGATGTCGGGCTTGCGCGCCTCGATGATGGCCACAAGCATCGTGACCAACACCACAATGCCGATGATTAACCAGAGGTGCTTGCGCACTGCGCGCAGGTACTCGCGCAGGTCGTTCTCGTCGCCGACATCCACCACGCCGTAGCTGGCGTAAGAGGGCGGCGGCGCGGGTGGCAGCTCTATTTGTCTTTCCAGACCTTCCACCGGGGGGAGGGCTCTGACTGTTCGTTCTTCTCGCATCACTGCACCTAAGTTTTAAGCACGTTGCGCTCTGGTCGCACGGGCACGGAGTAACAACCGAGTCCGCTCGGGGGCGCTAGCCTTATGGGACGACGCGCACGGGTAACTGGCTTAGGGTCGGCGCGATAGTACCGATGAGACTGCGTATCAGGCGCTTGCCGCCCGAGGTGGGCACATTCACAATATCATTCGGCTGGAGGGCGACGTCCGCTGCTTGGTGCTTGTCGATTGCTTTCAGGTCGACCATGATTTCCGACTTCGCGTTTGTCCCCGGCGTCTGCCTGATGATGCGCACCTGGCCGCTCTTGGTGTCGGGCAGCGCGCCGCCGGCCATCGCGATGGCCATTGAGACGGTGACTGGCTCTTTCGGGTCTTTGAGCGGGACGGCGGTGGGACGCAGGACGTTGCCCACCACGTAAGCCTGGTCGGCGTCAGGGAGGTTGATGACGTCGCCAGGCTGTAAATAGGGGTTGGACTTGGCATCTCCGCTCTGCGTCTCTTTCAGACTAAAGAGGGCGAAGGTACCGCCCAACTCGGCAGAAGCGGCATCCGATTCAGGGGCGACCTCCGTCGCGTCGCAGTGGGGGACGCCACCGGCGCGCACGAGTTGAACACGCCCGCCCGCGCGCTCATTTGGACCGCCCGCCAGGTTAAGCATCTCCAAGAGGCGGACACGCCGGCGCAACTGGAACTGCCCCGGCTTCATTACCGCGCCAACGATGGAAACGGGCTGCGAGTTATATTCTTTGACGAATACATCAACATAAGGGTTAACCTTATACTTCTTATACAAGGCGCGAATCGCCATACCCAGGTCACGCACCGTTAAACACGCCGCCGGCACGTCCTCTTCAATCATCGGGATGCGGATCGTTCCATCGTTCTCGACCAGGACGTTCTCGCGCGAGAGCTCCGGGACAAGGTGCCCGGCGATAGTGCGGATGTCGAGCATATCGCCCGGTCCGATGCGATACCGCTTCTCAGCTGTGGCCGCCGTCTCAGCGCCGCTCGTCGCCGCCGGTGGAGCGGACGGGGTAGGTGCGGCGCTAGCTGCGCGCGCACTCACGCCGGGCTGCTGCGCACGCGCGCTTTCGCTCCCCGGCCCCCCCGGGCAGACTCCCAAGACTATAATAATAGCGGCGCGCAACACATACAACGACAACCTGTCCGCAATCAGCGCGCGATTAAATTTCCTTCCCATGACTTTACCTCTGGCCCGGACGAGGCATTCTGCTCAACATGCTTTATCCCATCCCGCCAATCAACTTTTTACCGCCCTACCCCGCGCCGCGACATCATTGCCTCCCGCAGGTGATGCGGATGCGCAAGATTGAGCACGGTGTGACTGAGGGTCACAAGCAGTTCCTCATGGTCGCGGTAGAACTCACCGGCGAGTGGGCTATGGCCTGTCTGATGGACAACCCCGTCGCGCACCCATTGCCAGAACTGCGCCTGCGTCGTCCAGAACTGTTTCCGGTCGCGGCACACGATGAGCGCCGTTCTTTTTTTCTTTCGCTTCTTTTCCTTCTTCGTGCCGCTCATAAACTACGCCCCCTGCGACTTCCCCGTCTACTAGTTACACCTCACCCGTTGCATGTCCTTAGGTTTTCCCGCTTGCGCAGCCAAAGCCCGTCACGCCGTACCCCCGTAGGGGAAGCCTCAAGTTGAGGCGACATCAAATTTCAAACGTTGGGTGGTCGCTACCTCACGCTGGCGACCACCGCACCTACTCTTCAAATCGAGCGCCTAAGCTCCCTTGCACTAACCCTGCCCGTCACCACCCGTGCCGCAGCAGCCTCGAGATCAACTCCCCCACGGCACCTCACCCCGAACTTGATAAAGGTGTGGCGCAGGTGGAACTTGACTGTCGCTCGCTGATGAAGAGTACTTGTCCGCTCTCGGCGCAGTTCAGGGCGATTTTGCGCCGTGCGCCGGCGGCTCAATCCGCACGGTGGCCGTTGCTCCGTACAGCGCGATCCGGCGCGCTTCATGCAGTGCCACGTAGATGGTCAAGATCATTGCGATTGCTAAGGAGCAATCACTTTCGTCTGAGAAGAATGCCGACATAGTAATTGTCGTCCGAGCGTGGCGCGGCGCTAGTCAGACTCGGCGGCTAATCATCCTGTGGGAGCGTAAGCAGAGGCCGATCTAGCACTTTAGGTGATGGCGGCAACAGGCGTGAATTAAATGCTGGCATTACAACCCCAAAACCCCGAGCTCGAGATGGCACCTCCTCTTTAGCATAAGTTGAGGCGCAACGATTAGCTTACTATGAGATGCTATTAGTCCATCAAGACTTCGGCCCCAAGTGGATAAAAGTATTATAACACGTGAGTTCGAAGTAATTTTTGAACAAAATCAACAACTTAACTTCTGAGACTGTTTGAGATTTTGGCTAGCTCGCGGAAATAGGCCGAAAGTGTTCGCAAGTAGCATGATTGAGCACATTGAACTTATACCAAGTTGCAGTCAAAGAAGAGGTTGGGTGACCGGCGGACCGACCCCGCTCAGCCGGGCAAACCGCCACCTCGCAGTGAAAAGCAAAACTCTCTTTATCAGTGCAACTTGGTATTAGCCGTTTCAAAGCGAGCCATTTGTTTTCAATGACTTAGCCAATTCTTTACGTCGAACTCACGTTATAACGGGGCGGGGCGTTTGTCAACGCCGTCGTGAACGGAGGGATTAAACCAGGTGTCAACGTCACCCAGATTCCCATAGCGCAGCTCAAGCAGCCAAGTCCTCGCCAAGGGACAGACCATCGAACAGCTATGCGGGCTTCACGGTTTTCTCGCCGCAGGCGTGATCTTGAGCATCAACCGTTCCGCGCCGCGGACGACCTCCACGTCATACTCCTGCCCGGCTTTCATCTCGCCGAGCGCGTAGGTGTAATCGTAAACGTTGCGGATGTCGCGCCCGGCAAGCTTGACGATCTTATCGCCGGCTTTGAGGCCGGCTTTGGCGGCCGGCGAATCGTCGCGCACGCCGTCGAGTTTCAGCCCGTCAGTGCTGTCGGCGTAATTGGGGATCGTGCCGAGCGAGACGCGGAAGCCGGTCGTGCGCCCCTGCGTGTTGTCGCTCTTAGCCTGCGTGTAGGTCGGGCGCTTATCCTGCGCATCAACCGCGCGCACGACGGCGCGCACGAGCGTGACAACGCGCGCTTCGCCTTCGTAGTTGATCTTCTCGGCCGTGTCCGATGGCTTGTGATAATCCTCGTGCGTGCCCGTGAAGAAGAAGAGGACGGGAATCTGTCGGGCGTAGAACGACGAATGATCGCTCGGCCCGTAGCCGTCCTCGTTGAGTGTGAGCGCGAAGCGCGGGCGTGGGCTGGCAGTGGCGACGACCTGCCCGTTCGCGCCTGTCACAATCGGTATCTCGGCGGGAGCCGTGCTCTGCCCCGGCGCGGGCAAGCCGCCGACCGCGACCTTCATGTTGAGCGCGGTGTTCGCGTGCGTAACCCAATCCTTCCATTCCGCCGCCGTGCCCATGCCCCCGACGATCAACTTGTCATCCTGCAAACGCCCGATCATATCCATGTTAATCATCGCCACCGTCTGCGCGAGCGGCACGAGCGGATGATTGACGTAATAGGCCGAGCCGAGCAAGCCTTCCTCTTCACCGCTGAACGCGATGAAGACGAGCGTGCGGCGCGGACGTGTCGCCGCGAACAAGCGTGCCAGTTCAAGCAGACCCGCGACGCCCGAAGCGTTGTCGTCCGCGCCATGATGAATCTCGCCGGCCCGCGCGGCTAAGCTGCCCTGCCCGCCGCGCCCCAGATGATCGTAGTGTGCGCCGAGCACGATCACTTCATCTTGCAATTTCGGCTCGCTGCCTGCCAGCACGCCGACGACGTTTGCGGCCGGCGCTTCGCGGCGCACGAGATCGGTCGCCAGACCGAACGCGATGTTCTTGAGCGGCGCGGAAAAATTCTTGCGCATCGCTTGCGTGCTCGCTGGATTTGCGCCACCTGTCGGCATGCCCGGTGATTGCGCCTGCATCGCGCCTTCGAGCGCCTCGAAGCGCACGGCCGGTGTGGCCGCCGCTTCAAGCGCACGGCGCGCAACCTGCCGCGAGATGACGACGACGGGCAAGCCCGCATCGCCCGCCGCCTCGTTGTCTAAGCGCGGCCCGGCCAATCGATCATCTTTGAAGTTCTCCTGCCGCGAGATGAGCAGCAACGCACGCGCGCCGTGCTCGCGCGCCGCCGCCGCTTTGAAGCGCAGGTCTGTGTAACGCGCGAACGGCCCATGCGGATTATCGCCATCGGGCGTGCCGACGAAGGCGAGCGCGATCTTGTCATGCACGTCAACGCTCGCATAGTCGTCGTGATTCAGGTCATTCGCGGTGATGCCGTAGCCGACGTAGACGACCGCGCTACGCTCAATGTGCGCGTTCGTGCTCCAAGCGAGCGGCATCCAGTCTTCGCCCACACGCAGATCGAGCGCGGGGGCAGGCGCGACCCCGACCGTCTCGCCCACCTTCGGCGTGAACGCCATCGCGTTGCCCTTGCCCAACTCGACGGCGGCGACGTACGGGAACGATTGCAGATATGAGTTGAACTGCCTTGTCACTTTACGGTTGAATTCAATGCTTGACTGAACATCGGGCTGCAACCCCAACCGCTTGAACTCATCGGCGATATAGCGCGCCGCCTCTATCGCGCCGTCCGTGCCGGTGCGTCGCCCGTCGAGTTTGTCGGACGCGAGGTAAGTCACGTCGGCGCGCAACCGTTCCGCGCTTGGTTCGTGGCTCTGCGCGCCCGGCTGTTGCGCGAATGCGCCAGTCAACAGGCAGACGAGCAGGAGGCAGAGAGAAGTTGGGCGGCGCAGCATGCTGTTCATAATTTATATCCGGTTGCGACCTGCTTGCTTCAACCGGGTTCAGTTCACCCAGTCCGCGATGAAGACGTTCGTATCGCCCTGCGCTTTGCCGTTACGGTTTGACGCAAAGACCAATTTCTTGCCGTCGGGCGAGAACATCGGGAAACCGTCGAAGGTATCGTTATACGTGATGCGCTCCAGCCCCGTGCCGTCCACGTTGATCACGTAGAGATCGAAATTGCGGCCCTTCGGATCGTTCATATTCGAGGCGAAGATGATGCGCTTGCCGGCGGGGAAAAGATAGGGCGCGAAGCTGGCCGCGTTGAGGTGCGTCACCTGCCGCTTGTGCGAGCCGTCCGCGTTCATCACCCACAACTCGAACACCGTTGGCTCGATGACGCCCTCCGCCAACTTCTGTTTGTAACGCGCTTGCTGCTCCGGCGTCTCCGGATGATAGGCGCGATAGACGATCTGCTTGCCGTCGCGCGAGAAGAACGGGCCGCCGTCGTAGCCAAGCTCGTTAGTCAGACGCTTCACGTTGCGCCCGTCCGCGTCCATCGTGTAGATGTCGAGGTCGCCGCTGCGCATCGAGGTGAAGACGATCCGCTTGCCGTTAGTTGAAATAGTTGCTTCGGCATCGTAGCCGTCCACGTCGGTCAACGGCCGCAAATCCGAGCCGTCGGGTTTGGCCGTGTAGATGTCGTAACTCGCATAGACGGGCCAGACGTAGCCCTGCGAGAAATCGGGGCGCGGCGGGCACGCGCGCGTGGCGGCATGCGTCGAAGCGTAGAGGATGCGTTTGCCGTGCGGGAAGAAGTACGAACAGGTCGTGCGCCCGTCGCCGGTTGAGACCATGCGCGTGTCCGCGCCGTCCGCGCGCATCGTGTAAATCTGATCGCACGCGCGCCCGTCGCGCTTCGACTGAAAGATCAACGCGCGCCCGTCGCCGCTGAAATACGCCTCCGCGTTCTCGCCGCCGAACGTCAACTGCCGCACGTTGCGCAGGTGTTTTTCGGCGGGGATTTCGAGGGCAGAAGCTTCAGGCTTCGGCGCTTGCGCGAAGGTAGTTCCGAGCAGGTTTGCGCCGACGAGCAGCAAACATAGTGGGAACGTTGTTTTCATAATGTTGTTGAAACTGAGCGATACCAATCGGCGGCAATTGATCTGTCCGTTGCATACCAGTCGCGGTTATTTTACCGCACCTAGCGCAAAAGACGCAGAGCAGAGAAAGGACACGGCCGCCGTCGCCCCTGTCATCGTCGCGCGCCGCACATCTCGACCGCTTTCGCCGGATCGATTGTTAAGCACCTTCTGGCACGACGCATGCTACCTTGTTGCGCTAGGTAAACGAGGCGCAATTCTGCGCCTGCGTGTGGCAGTTTACCCCGGCAACATGCCCCTGCCGGCCCGTTTCGCTTCGCCTGTACCTCGCTTACAGCCTCGCCGCGTAAACAAAACGGTTAATCCTCATAAGGCCGACAACTGAATTTTTACTCCGCAGCAACTTATGCAAGGCATCATCTCATGCAATTAGACCTCAATGCGGTGCCCGCAAAAAAAGATTGAGGCGCAGCGCAAGCCATGGCCCAAAAGAATCAGGCTGCTGCTGCCCGTTACTATGTTATGGCTCGCGACGGTCGGTTGCGGTCTGTGGCTGCTTTGGGGGTATGAGAACACGCCGGGCGTCGCCGCACAGCCGCCCGGAGACTGGCCCACCGATAGTCGGCTTCAGCGTGCGCCGGATCGCGCCACGCTAGTCATGCTGGCGCACCCACACTGTCCCTGCACACGTGCGAGCATCGGCGAGTTGGCGCAACTGATGGCGCACGCACAGGGGCGCGTAACGGCCTATGTTCTCTTCCTCAAGCCAGCGGGCTTTGCGGACGATTGGGAGCAGACCGATCTCTGGCAAAGCGCGGCGCGCATTCCCGGCGTCACGGCCTTGATTGACGACGACGGTGCGGAGGCGCAGCGCTTCCATGCCGCGACCTCCGGCCAAACTATCCTCTACAACGCCGCCGGACGTTTGCAGTTCAGCGGCGGCATCACCAGCGCACGCGGACATGCCGGCGACAACGCGGGCCGGAGCGCCATCGTGGCGCTCGTCAACGCGGGCGCGGCGCAGCAGACGGAGACCTCCGTCTTCGGCTGCCCGCTGTTTAATCCAGAATCCGTATGCCGGAGGCCGGAGCATGCAAGCAAGTAACGCGGAACTGGCTGGACGCGCTATGACGGCGCGGCGCGGTACAGACATCTTTAACGACCACCAGCAGGTCATCTGCCGGCGCACGGATCGCATGTTCGCGGTCTTGCTGACGCTACAGTGGCTGGCTGGCATCGCCGCCGCTTACTGGATTTCGCCGACCGCCTGGGCCGGGACGACGAGCCAGACACACCCGCACGTCTGGGCCGCCGTGCTGCTCGGCGGCGCGATCAGCGCGCTGCCCATCGTGCTGGCGCTCACGCAACCGGGACATGTCTCGACCCGCTACACGGTCGCGGTCGGCCAGATGTTGATGGGCAGCTTGCTGATCCACCTGACGGGCGGGCGGATCGAGACGCACTTCCACGTCTTCGGCTCGCTCGCGTTCCTCTCGTTTTACCGCGACTGGCGCGTGCTCGTCCCGGCCACGCTCATCGTGGCGGCCGATCATTTCCTGCGCGGCGTCTTCTGGCCGCAGTCCGTCTACGGGGTGCTGACGGTGAGCGAATGGCGCTGGCTGGAGCACGCGGGCTGGGTGCTGTTTGAGAATACGTTTCTCGTCATCGCCATCCGGCGCAGCGTCAGCGAGATGTGGGACATCGCCGAGCGCACGGCGGAGAGCGAAGACTTGAACGCGGAGTTGGAACGTCGCGTCCTCGAACGCACCGTCCAACTCCGCACCGCCAACCGGGAGTTGGGGGCGAAAGTGGTTGAGCATAGCTCGGCCGAAGAGGCGTTGCGTGATTCAGAAGCGCGCTACCGGCTCTTGTTCGAGAGCAATCCCTTTCCCATGTGGGTCTATGATCTCGAAACGCTTGGCTTCCTGGCCGTCAACGACGCGGCGCTGCACCGCTACGGCTATTCGCGCGCAGAGTTCCTGACCATGGCGATCAAGGACATACACCCGGCCGAAGATGTGCCCGCCCTGCTCGCTAACGTGTCGCGGGTCTTCAAAGGGCTGGACGAAGCGGGCGCGTGGCGACACCAGTTGAAGGACGGGACAATCATTGACGTGGAAATCTCCTCGTACCCCTTAACCTTCGCCGGGCGGCAGTCCGAGTTGGTGTTGGCGAGCGACATCACCGCCCGCAAACAGGCCGAAGAGGCGTTGCGCCAGAGCGAGGAGCAACTCCGCCAGTCGCAGAAGATGGAAGCCGTCGGCAAGTTGGCGGGCGGCGTCGCGCACGACTTCAATAACCTGCTCACGGCGATCACCGGCTACAGCGATCTCTCCCTGCGCCGCCTGAAACCGGACGAGCCGCTGTATCACAACCTCGTAGAGATTAAGAAGGCCGGGGAGCGGGCCGCAGGGCTGACGCGCCAACTTCTCGCCCTCAGCCGCAAGCAGATATTGCAACCTAAGGTGCTTGATCTCAATCAGATCATTTTCGAGACGAACAAGATGTTGCAGCGCCTGATCGGCGAAGACATCGATCTGTTAGTCGGCCTCGCGCCCGACCTGGGCAAAATCAAAGCTGACCCAAGCCAGATCGAGCAGGTGCTGCTGAACCTATCTGTTAACGCGCGGGACGCGATGCCGCAGGGCGGCAAGCTCACTATTGAAACGACCGATGTGTATCTTGACGAAGACTATGTCGGCCGGCACGCCGCTGTCCGCGCAGGGCACTACGTTGTGCTGGCCGTCAGCGACACCGGCTGCGGCATGGACGCCGCGACGCAGGCGCGCATCTTCGAGCCTTTCTTTACGACCAAAGAGGTAGGCAAGGGCACAGGGCTGGGTTTGTCAACCGTCTATGGCATCGTCAAGCAGTCAGGCGGCAACGTCTACGTCTACAGCGAAGTGGGGCACGGCACGACCTTCAAAGTCTATCTGCCGCGTGTTGATCAGCCTGCCGCAGAGCTTAGCGCAGGCCCGGTGGAGACTGCACAGCCGCTGGGCTGCGAGACTGTGCTGCTGGTTGAGGATGAAGAGATGGTGCGGCACTTGGCCAAAGAAATCTTGCAGGAGAATGGTTATCAAGTTCTGGAGGCACAACACGGACGGGCGGCCTTATACATCGCCGAGCAGCATCAAGGGCCGATCCACTTGATGCTCAGCGACGTAGTGATGCCGCAGATGAGCGGTCGTGCGTTGGCCGAGCAGTTAGGGCAATTGCGCCGCGAGGTGAAGGTACTCTACATGTCGGGTTACACCGATGATGCCATCGTGCATCACGGCGTCCTCGACGAAGGTATGGCTTTCATCGAGAAACCGTTCTCGCCGGCTGCGCTGGCGCGCAAGGTACGCGAAGTGTTGGACACGCCCGTAACGGTCTGAGCTAATCAGCATCATCCATTCTTCCGCTCAAACTCGTGCATGAAGGCAACGAGCGCTTCGCAGCCTGCGCGCGGGAAGGCGTTGTAGATCGAAGCGCGGATGCCGCCGACCGAGCGATGCCCTTTCAAGCCGTCTAAGCGTGCGGCCGTCGCCTCTTTCGCAAACTGTTTCTCCAACTCTTCCGTCGGCAGACGAAACGTGACGTTCATCAACGAGCGCGCTTCGGGCACGGCATGACCGCGATAAAAGTCGGTCGCGTCAATCGCATCGTAGATGAGTTTGGCCTTCGCCTCGTTCGCGCGGTGCATGCCCGCAAGCCCGCCCTGTTCTTTCACCCACTGGCAGACGAGATCGAGGATGTAGATGCCCCACGTGTTCGGCGTATTGTAGAGCGAATCGTTCGCGGTGTGCGTGCGATAGTCGAGCATCGTGTGCAGGCCGTCGGGGATGCGCTGTAATAGATCATCGCGGAGGATCACGAGCGTGACACCCGACGGCCCTAAATTTTTCTGCGCGCCCGCGTAGATGAGCGCGTACTTCGTCACGTCCATCGGGCGCGAGCAGATGTCCGACGAGGCATCGGCGACGAGCGGCACGTCGCCAACCGCAGGCTCGGTCTGCCATTCGACGCCCTCAATCGTCTCGTTCGTCGTGAAGTGGACGTAAGCGGCGCGCGGGTCGAGTTTCAACTCGTGCGCTTCGGGCACGCGCGTGTAACGACTGTCGGCCATATCAGCGGCAACGCTCGTCGTGCCTTGCTTCTTCGCCTCCTTCAAGGCCTTCTTGCCCCAACTGCCGGTGACGATGTAGTCGGCACTCGCACCGTCCGTTAGCAAATTCATCGGGATCATCGAGAACTGCAAACTCGCGCCGCCTTGCAGAAACAGCACGTGATAGTTCTCCGGGATGCCCAGCAACTCGCGCAGACCCTGCACGGCGCGCTGGTGTATCTCGTCAAACGTCTGCGAACGATGGCTGATCTCCATCACGGACATGCCGATGCCGGGCAGACCCAACAGATCGCGCTGTGCCTGTTCCAACACCGGCACAGGCAGCACGGCCGGGCCGGCACTAAAGTTGTAGATTCTCTCAGTCATTTTTCTTCCCTCACATCAATGAATCAAACACGATTGCTGATCTTACGAAACGTAACGCACTGCGCATCGGCTATTGCTTGCCGTTCGCGCCCGGCGGCTTCATGCTGGAACGGATCGCGCCGCCCGCGATGCGCGTCACGACCGAGCGCGGCAGCAGCCGCTCAGCTTCCGTTTGCAGATAATTAAACCAACCCGAAATAACGTGGCTGCGCCCGCGCTGTAAGGCGTGCAACGCCGTATCAACCACTTGTTCCGGCGTCTGCGCGATGCGCATCGGCGGCTGGCCCATCTTAGCCGCGTCGAAAAAATTCGTCTCCGTCACGCCCGGACAGAGCGCCATTATTTTAATGCCGTGCGCGCGATTCTCTTCCCACAGCGCTTCCGAGAACGACAACACGAACGCCTTCGTCGCCGCATACGTCGCCATGTACGGCACAGGCTGGAACGCGGCGGTCGAAGCGACGTTGATGATCGCGCCACGCTTACGTTCGCGCATCGGCGCGAGATACAGATGCGTCAACGCCAGCAACGCTTTCACATTCAGATCGATCATGTTCAACTCGCGCGCCACATCAAGCGTCGCGAACTCGCCCATCGAACCGAAGCCCGCGTTGTTAATCAACGTCTCAACTTCCAACCCGCGCCGGTTCGTCTCGTCAAACAACTGTTGCGGCGCATCCCCCGCGCTCAAATCCAACGCGACCGACTGCGCCACGATGTTCCCATGCGCCCGCCCCAATTCGTTGCACAGCGCATTGAGTTTATCGGCCGAGCGCGCCACCAGCACCACGTTCTCGCCCCGCGCCGCCAGTTTGCGCGCGAACACCTCGCCGATCCCGCTCGACGCGCCTGTGATTAAAGTGGCTTTCATTCAACTTCTCAGTGCTAACAAATCAAGCTCAATAATATCCGCGTTCTCCGCGCGCAGACGTTCTAACGTCTCGCTTGACGGTGCGGCTTCGAGATTGATGCGGGCGACGGCCGCTTCCGCGCCCTCGAAGACGATGTTCTCCATCTCCTGCACGTTGATCGCGGCGGCGCGGATCGCGCCGAGGACTTGGGCAAGGACGCCGGGGCGGTCGCGGTGGCGCACGACAAGCAGATGCGTGGCGGGCGTGCGCGCGGCGAGGTTGACGACGTTCGGCACTTTACCCGTCTCTTTGAACGCGCGGATGATGCGCACCGTCTCGGCGGCAATGGCTTCCTGCGCTTGATCGGTCGAAGCGCCGATGTGATGTGTCCCGTACAGATTCGGCTCGCGCGCGATCTCGTCCGTGAACTCGCCGGTCGCGGAGGTCGGCTCGGCGGCGAACACGTCCAGCCCCGCGCGAATCCCGCGCTCGCGCATCGCAGTGACCAGCGCAATCTGATCCACGACCTCGCCGCGCGCGGTGTTGATGAAATATGCGCCCGCGCGCATCGCGTTGAAGAAGTCCGCGCCGATGAGACCGCGCGTCTCCGGCTTCAAGGCGACGTGGACGCTCACGATGTCGGCCGCGCGGGCCACGTCCAACAGATTCTCGACGCGCTCGATCCCTAACTCTGCTGCGCGCTCCGGTGTCAGACTCCGACTCCAAGCGACTACGGCCAAGCCAAAGGCCTGCGCCCGCGTGATCGTCTCTTGCCCGATCTGGCCTGTGCCGACCAATCCGAGCGTGCGCCCGTAGAGGCCGCGCGCTTTGGAAAACTCTTTCTTGTTCCACTCCCCACGCCTGAGCGCGCTGACGTTATCGGCGATGCGCCGGTCGAGCGCGAGGATGAGCGCGAAGGCGAGTTCGGCCACAGCGATGGAGTTTTTGCCCGGACAGTTCGAGACGTAGATGCCGCGCCGCGAGGCCGCCGCCACGTCAATCGTGTTGTAACCTGCGCCCGCGCGCACGATGAGTTTCAACGGCCCCGCGTCCATCATCGGCTCAGTCACTTTCGTGCCGCGCACGACGAGTACGTCCGGCGTGTAGCCGCGCACTGCGGCGACGAGCGATTCATCTTTCACGTCCGGCTGGTAAGAATAATCGCAGCCCGCCGCGTCGAGACCGTCGCGGCCGGACTGCTCGAACTTGTCAGCGATCAGTACCTTCATCTGCTCTGCCTTTCATTCGTCAAGCATCATTGCGCAGCGTAAAAGCCCGCGCGGGGCACAAACTCGGCGCGGGTGATCGCGTAAAGCGCGCAAGTGCTGTTGTAGTGCTGCGCCTCGCGCTCGAACCGCATGCCGATCTTTTCCAGCACGCGCCGCGAGCCAAGGTTTTCAGGAATCGCGACGGCGACGATGCGCGCGAGGCCCGCTTGCTCGAACCCGTAGCGCAAGCAAGCGGCGGCCGTCTCGGTCGCGTAGCCCTGCCCCCAGAAATCTTTCGCAAAGCCATAGCCGACTTCGATCTCGCCCGACTCTTCGAGCGGCTGCAATCCGCCCCAGCCGATCATCTCGCCGTCAGACTTGCGGCTGATCGCCGACATGCCAAAGCCGTAACGCTCATGGCACGCGAGATAGAAGCGCAGACGCCGCGCGACCATCTCCGGCGCTTGCATCGCCGCGCCGCCGATGTAGCGCGACACGTCATCGTCCGCGCGAAACCGGATCAGCGCCGGCAGATCGTCGTCTGTGAGCGGACGCAGACGCAATCTGTCTGTTTCAATCAACAACTCAGCCCGCCTCGCGTAATCGTAAGCATCTAAATTCGATGAATCAACAGTCCGTCGCGCAGTTTTGGCTCGAACCAGGTGGACTTGGGCGGCATGATGCCGTTGGCGTCCGAGACGCGCCGCAAATCTTCAATCGTCGTCGGGTACAGCGAGAAAGCGACCGCCGCGCGGCCCGAGTTGACTAAGCTTTCTAGTTCCGCCGTCCCGCGTATGCCGCCGACGAAGTCAATGCGCTTGTCCGTGCGCACGTCCTTGATGCCCAAGACGGGCGCGAGCAAATTTTCTTGCAGCACGGACACGTCGAGCGTCGCGGTTGGATCGGCATCCGCGGCGGGCGCGTCACCGTTGAACTGCAAGCCGTACCAGCGACCACCAAGATACATGCCGAAACTGCCGGGCGCGGCCGGTTGCGCCGTGCCATTCTCGTCCACGTCGAATTTCTCCGCAACGAGCGCGACGAAGGCGGCGGGCGTTAGCCCGTGCAAGTCTTTTACGACGCGGTTGTACGCGAGTATCTGCACCTGATCCGACGGGAAGATGACGGTGAGGAAGCGGTTGTATTCTTCGTCGCCCGTATGCTGCGGATTCTGTGCGCGCAGCGTAGCGCGGGCGCGGCTCGCGCTGGCGGCGCGGTGGTGTCCGTCGGCGATGTAGAGCAGCGGCACTTCGCCGAACGCGCGCACGAGTTGGTCGGGCGCGGGCGCACGCCAGAGCGTGTGGCGGATGCCGTCGGGCGCGGTGAAATCGTAGAGCGGCGCGCCCGCCGTCTCGGCCGCGACGAGCGCGTCAATCCGTCTGTCCGCGCGATAGGTGAGAAACACGACGCCGGTCTGTGCGCGCAAGGTCAGCATGTGGCGCGTGCGGTCGTCCTCTTTGTCGGGGCGCGTGCGCTCGTGCTTGCGAATAAGATCGTTGTCGTACTCGTCCACCGCGCAACAGGCCGCGATGCCGACCTGCTCATGCGCGCCCATCACGAGCCGGTACAGATACAAACTTGGCGCAGCTTCTTCTTCCAATGGGCACTCCGCGATCAACTTCTGGAAGTTCGCGCCGGCTTTCACATAGACGGCATCACTATAGATGTCCGTGCCGCCCGGCAGATCAATTTCGGGGCGCGTGACGTGCAACAGGCTCAACGGATTGTCGGCGGCGAGCGCACGCGCCTCGGCAGTGTTCACCACGTCATAAGGCACGCTGGCGACCTCTTCGACCCTCTCGACGGGCGGACGCAAAGCGCGGAACGGATAGATGACGGCCACAGGTCTTCACCTCGCTTCTGGCGGCTAATAAATGGCGGAGCTTTGGACTGACAAGACTAGCCGCACACAGGGCACTTTGCCAAGCAGCGAGCGAAGTTGACCGCGCGTCAAGGTCACCGTCGAACACCGGGCAAGAGCGCGCTGCCGCGACATTGATAGCTATACCCGACCAGCTTAGCCTCCCGCCGCGCTGCCGGACTTGCGTTAGTCTCATGACCATTTGTTGCTGGCTGAGTGCGGCAAAAGTCAGCCTTGGCCGTACTAGACCGCGCCGCGCGGTAATTGTCGCCAATAGCCGACAATTACCGCATGCGGTAAAATACCGTCTCCGTTGACTAATACCGCGCTTGGCGGTCTAATGAGCGTTAGGCGGTTCGCTTCTTAAAGACGAAAGGAGAGTGTTATGAGCGTGAATGAATCTAAAATTGATGGCTACCTTCAGGAAAAGGCTACGAACACACTCGATGAGATTGTAGATGTGGTAGAAGCCCTGAACAGAGCCGAAGATAGTATTCCCTCAGATGTGGTTGAAGAGTTAAAGGGTGGCTTGAGAGCCGCGTTACACGATTCAACAAAGGTTGTGGCGTACCTGCATGGCTCAATACAAAAACAGAATTGGGATGACGTTGACTTGATTCTTGACACCGGGCGCAAAGGCTTGAGTGAGGTCTTGTTCAAATATGGCTGTATATCTGAGCCAGAGCACATGATAAAAGATCGTGAGCGACCGCACTTTGCATTGGGCGTCTTACAGCTATCGAAATTAGGAATGGGAGAAGCTCGCAGAGCCATCTATGATGAGTGCGACCGCTTTGGCTATGAACCGGCGGCTCAAATCCGTAACTTACTTGAAGGCGTAACTCAAAACACGAAAGAATGGAGTCAGTTCCAGCGGGAGGTCGAGTTAGTTCTAACGCCGCATTTGGAAACGGCTGCTAGTTCCTAACGGCCATCGCCTAACAACGGCATGCACCCGACCGCGAATAGCGCGGCTCTCATCCGCAAGACGCCGTGCTTGTTTCATTGAATGCGCGGCGGGTGATGCCGGGCGTTAGGCGCTTGTCCTTTGCTATGGAGGCCACCATTGAACTTAGCGCCGTGCAGCAACGTTATGGCTTAAAGGAGGTGAAAGAGGATGTATTGTTCATCTTGCGGCGTATCTATCACGCAGGGCTTGAGCTACTGTAATCATTGTGGCGCAAAGCTGAACGGGGAGAAAGGTGATAGCCTCATCAAAACGACGGAATTGAGGGCCGAATCCCTAATTATTTCGGCGATGGTCGGCCTCTTCGTTCTCGGCCTTCTAGCTATCTCGGTTCTCATGGGAGTGATGAAAGCCGTGCTCGACTTGAATGCGGGGCAGATTCTCGGTTTCGCTACACTGAGCTTTCTGATCATGCTTTTCATCGAAGGCGTGCTCATTTGGCGGTTATCGCGTCGCAAGCGAGGCGCTGAAGCAACAGGCGACACCGCGCTGTCGAAGGAGCAGACTACGAAAGAGCTTGACGCGGCACGGGCGAGAGCGCTGCCGGAGGCCATGCCGAGCGTGATCGAGCACACGACCCGAACGCTTGAGCCGATCTACAGCGAGCGTAAATCAAAATAGAAGAATCGCCCTCAAGCCACGCCGCGCCTAACAACGGCATGCACCCGACGCCCAATTAGCAGTTCTCTTATCTGTCAGGGCAGTGGGGCGCGGGTGATGCCGGGCGTTCTGCCGCTTCGCATCAAAACGGAAGTTGCGTTGAATGTATCGGAGTAAGCAGTCTGCCGCGCCAGTTGAATAGTACAATCAAAGGGCGGCAGAACAACTCATTCGAGCGGAGCGGATTCAGCGTGGCCTTCATCGC
>JBBRYU010000023.1:0-29247 GCA_038237345.1 Pyrinomonadales bacterium | reverse complement strand
TCCAATTCGCCGCCGCCCAACAGGTCGTGATACAAGCAACAGCGTTCGGTGTAGTAAGCTCAGCGTCACCACAAGGAGGCGACGAGCGAGAGACGGGGCGAGGGCCGTATGCCCTTGTGGGACACCAAGCCCGGCTAACAGTGTGGTCTATCCTTGCGCCCCCGCCCGCACCACGGAGTGGGACTTTCTTGATCCCGAATAGGAGCGTGGCACTATACCGAGCAGTCTCGGCTCGTGCGTCCTCCCTTGACCAAGGAGGAGGAACAAAAGCGGTGAGATACATCGGAGTTGATTTGCACCACACGAACTTCGTCGGCTGCTTTTTGGAAGCGGACGACACCGCCGCCACACGCACCGAGACTTTTCCTTTCACGAGGGAGGGCCTTTTGCGCTTCACCCGCCAACTCAAGCTTGAAGATGAAGTGGCGGTCGAGGCGACGCAGAACATCTAGCACTTCTACGCTCAGGTGCGTCCGCACGTCGCGCGCGTGGCGGTCGTGGATACTTACCGCTTCCAAGTCATCGCCCGCTCGAAGCAGAAGACGGACAAAGCAGACGCGGCTGCGCTGGCGCGCTTCCTCCGCTTAGGCTGGCTGCCCGAAGTCACAGTAGCTTCGCAGAAGACCAGAGAACTGCGGCAACTGTTGGAAGCCAGAGAGACTCTGGTCTCGACGCGGACGAAGCTGAAGAACATGGGGCACGCGGCCTTCTCGCGCAACGGCATCGCTCTTGGGCGCGCAGCCTTTGCGTCTCGGTTAAGTCGTGCGCGGCTGATGGCGCGCGAGGAGTTGCCGGCGCAGGATCTAGTCATCCTGCGCGCGTGCTTGCGGCAGCTCGAAGAACTGGATAAAGAGAGCGGCGCGCTCGAAGGCGAGATGAGCGCACGTGGCAGGGCGCTGAAGGGGCTGCGACGGCTGCTCCAAGTCCACGGGCTGAACCTGCTTTCGGCGATCAGCCTGCTGGCGGAGATCGGGGAGATCACACAGTTCGAGACCTCGAAGCAGTTAGTCTCATACGCGGGGCTGGCGACCTCGACGAGGCAATCGAACGAAACGACGCGGCACGGCAAGATCACGAAGCAGGGGCGCAAGCGACTGCGGACGACTGTGATTCAAGCAGTGCTGGCGATGGTCAATCGGCCGCAGACGCCGTTAATGGAGCTCTATCAGAAAAAGAAGCGGGAGAAGGGTGCGGGTAAAGCCATCTGCGCGCCGGCGAGGAAACTGTTGACGATCATCTTCGTGGTGTTGAAGAAGGAGTTGGACTACTGGTACTTGGAGGACAGGTTTACAACCGCAAACTGCGTGCGCTCGATGCCGCGGCTTGAATCTTGACTTTGCATAGGAACGGCATGCACCCGACCGCGCATAGCGTTGCCTTCATGCGCGAGACCTGTCGCTAATCAGGTTATGTGCGCGGCGGCTGATGGCGGGCGTTAGACATCAATAATTGAGTGGACAATCTGTGATCGTGCTGGTAACGGATAGACTGCGGCTGCGTAGGCTCGCGGTGGCTGATGCCGGGTTCATTCTGCGGCTGTTGAATGAGCCTTCCTTTATCGCGCACATCGGCGATAAAGGTGTGCGGACGCTGGCCGATGCGCGGGGGTATATTTTGCAGGGGCCGGTGGCCAGTTATGCCGAGTTTGGTTTTGGGCTGTGGCTGGTGGAGACGAACGAGACCGGCGCGGCGCCGGGGCTGTGCGGGCTGCTCAAGCGCGAGACGCTGGCGGATGTTGATATAGGGTATGCGTTCCTGCCGGAGTTTTGGGGCAGAGGCTATGCGGTAGAAGCGGCGACCGCAGTGCTGGCCTATGCGCGCGACACGCTGGGCTTGCAGCGCGTGGTGGCGGTGACGAGTGTGGGCAATCAAAGCTCCATCCGCCTGCTGGAAAAAATTGGGTTTCAGTTTGAACGGATGATTAGCTTGGCGGATGGCGAACCGGAGATTAAGCTGTTTGCGGCGGCTCTCTAACCAGACGCTGGCGCGCGACGTGCCTGTTGCGGCGGGAGGTAAACGATGAAGGCCGGTATGCCTACTAAGCGCCAAGCTCCTTTTCAATTCGTGTTGGCCGAGCTAAGCTCTGTGCGGCCGGTCGTCCGCCAGATGTTCGGCTTCACTTACGTCTATCTTGATGACAAGCTCTTGCTCTCGCTCCGGCAGAGCGTTAAGCAGCCGCACTACAACGGCGTCTGGCTTTACACACAGGCCGAACATATTGCCAGCCTGCGGCAAGAGTTTCCCCTGCTCCCGCGCCGCTACTTCTGGCGCTCCGCGAAGAGCGGCGCGGGCTGGGTCTTCTTGGCCGCCGAGTGCGAGGACTTCGAGGAGTACGCCTACTGGGCCTGTGAATTGATCCTGCGCGGAGATCAGCGGCTCGGTCGAGTAACGCGCAAAGGCTGGCACAGCACCGAAGGCGGCGCGGCTAATAAACTGCTCAAGCCGACTGCGCCCTAAATCGAAACTTATGGGATGGGGACAGCAGAAGAATTTTATCCACGAAAGCACACGAAGCCACACGAACCCAAAACACGAAGGGTTGGTGCTGTTTCGTGTCGGTTCGTGTGTTTTCGTGGAGCATCTGCTTGCGGTTGTTGGCCCAATCTTCTCAGGACTGATTTAGGATCACCTATCAGCATTGACTGTTTCGGTTTGCCTACCTGCGCCATTGCTGCGCACCGGCGCAAGGAGCAGGTGAATCGCTCATTGGCTGCGCAACTCATCTGACCGGAGAAACGATCATGCAGTGGCTCTTCCTGCTCGCGGCGATCTTAGGCACGCTGTTGCCGCTCTCGTTCGTCGCGCCTTTTCTGGCGACGCACGGACTCGACCTGCCGCTGTTTTGCCGACAGCTTTTCCAAAACAATATCTCCGCCTTCTTCGGTGTGGATGTGATCGTGTCGTCGTTCGTGCTGTGGCTGTTCGTTTTCTCGGAAGGACGACGGCGTGGCATGCAGCATCTGTGGGTCTACATACTTTGCTCACTACTGGTCGGTGTCTCGCTCGCGCTGCCGTTATTTCTGTTCTTCCGCGAGCGCCGGCTCAAGACTGTGCAGCCCGCCTGAATGCTTATGCCAAATTGCACTACAAGATAAGGTTCGCGCTGGCGCGCTCATGGCAGGCAAGATGCCTGCGCTCCCAGCACCAGCCGACCTTATCTTAATCTGCAATTCGGTATTAGCGCTGCTCACCTACTTCACGCTTCCTGCCAGACAACTTCATAAACCTCCACGGGCTGAACGCGATTCTTGACCGTGAGCGGCGCATGTTGCTTGAGCGCGTAGGTACACTGCGCGGCGCGACGCGCGGCGGCGCTCAATAGAATCTGTCCGCCCGCCGCGTTCTGTTCCCTTGCGCGGGCTGTTTAGCGCACTACCTGGAGGCGCGTCACGGGATGCAGTTCCCACGCGGTAGCGCGCCAGTTCCCCACCCGCCCGGGCGCAGTGTTCTCTGACTCATAGGCGTGTATGCGGTCGAAGAGCAACCAACCTTCAAAGCGACCCCAGTGGCCGACCAACTCGCGCGCCAGCGTCGGCGTTGACCAATCCCAGCCTTGCCGCGCGGCCCACGCGCGCAAGCGCGGCGTGACTTCCACAATCACGCGCTCGCGCGGCGGCGCGTCCGCGCGCAACGCTAACTCAATATGCGTGTCGCGTTGCGTAGACGAAAAACAGTTGGCCGCTTCGACACTGCCCTCACGCACGCTGACCACATAGCCTTCGATTGCGGCGGCGCGCGTCTCCGCCCAACGCGCTTGCTCATCGCCCGTTTGCAAGAGCGCGGCGAGCGTCACGCGCTCGTCAAAGGCTGTTGCGCCCGGTAACGCATCACGGTTCTTGAGCCGGTTGAAGCCCCACGTGGCGGGCGCGAGCGCGCAACCCTGCCGCGGCCGATATGGTTGCGCGATGATGAGGCCTACGCCCGCCAATAATAAGAGGCCGATGATCTGCCTGCGTCTCATCCCGTATCTCCCACGTCGCTTGTGTGCTGCCTTGCATCATAACGCAGCGCAGACGGTCTCAGCCGGGCGGCATAATGCTTGCTGTTCCCCTCAACAATTGTAGCCGAGACGCGTACAATTCCCAGATTTTCCGAGAAAGGGCGATGCCGATGTCTTATTCAAGACGTTCATCCGCGCTCCTCCTTGTATTGATTGCGTGCAGCATCAGTTACGCGCAGCAGACCCAAGAGCCGGCCGCGCCGGCATTCGACCGCACGCGGTTCGACGCTCTCCGCGCCAGAGGCGGCGAGGCGCTCTACAATCTCGACTACGAAGAGGCCCGCCGCGCCTTCAACGAGATACAGCGCGCGTTTCCCAACCGTCCGGCGGGGCCGCAATCGCTCGCGGCGAGCCTCTGGTTGCAGACGATGAACGAGTCGCGCCGTTTGCAGTCGTCGCTCTACAACAACAAGTCTTTCTACGCGAAGAAGGAAGACAAAGTCGACCCCAAAATCATCGCCGCGTTCAAGGAATACACGCGCCAGGCGAAGGCTCTGGCCGAAGCGCGTTTGAAGCGCGATCCGAACGACGTGGAGGCGCTCTACTATCTCGGCTCGATCACGGGCTTGCAGGCCGCGTTCGCGGGCGCGGTCGAACGCCGCTTCATGGCCGCGCTGCGCAACGGCATGGACAGCGTGGACTATCAGCGCAAAGTCTTGAAGCTCGATCCGAACTACCACGATGCGGAGTTGACTTTAGGGTTGTATGACTATGTCCTCGGCTCGGTCTCCTTCCCGGTCAGGCTGATGCTGAAGGTGGGCGGCATGAGCGGCTCGAAGAAGAAGGGACTGGCGACGCTGGAGCGCGTGGTCGCTGAAGGCACGCGCGCCAACGACGACGCGCGCGTCATGCTCATCACACTCTACAAACGCGAGAAGCGTTACGATGCCGCGCTCAAACTCACGCGCGAATTGGCCCAGAAGTACCCGCGCAACTATCTCTTCAAGTTGGAAATTGCCGACGCGCTCGTCGCGCAGGCCGCGCTCGACCGCAAGGCCGGCAAGGACACCGCAAGCGTGGAGAGCGAAGCCTTCGGCATCTTCGACGCGCTACTTCAACGCGACGCACCGGGCAGTACAACGGCCACGCCGCGCGCACTCGATCTGATCCACTATCGCTACGGCGAAGCGTTATTCGCACTGGGTCGCTTCGACCGCGCCTCAGAGCAGTTCATGGCCGCCGCGAAAGCGCGCGACGCCGCGCCCGATCTCATCTCGATGGCTTATCTGCGCGCCGGGCAGACGCTCGACCTGTCGGGCAAACGGCCCGAAGCGGTCAGCGCGTACCATGCCGTGCTTGGTCGCCCCGACGTGTACGACGTGTACGACGAAGCGCAGCGCGGCTTGCACGCGCCGTTCACGATGAAGATGGCGAGCAACGAGCCTTGATTGGTGAAGGAGATTTCACCGCAGAGCAAGTGCCGAAGGGCCGCAGAGAATTGATCTTTCTCTGCGGCCCTCTGCGTGATCTCCGCGCCTCTGCGCTGAGCGACGTTATGCTGTCGGCGGTTTGGCGCGGCCGGTGCTGGTCGCGTCGGCGGCAGCGCTTGATGCAGTGTCTCTGGTCGGCTCGGCTGCGGCCGGCAGCGCATTCGTCTCAATCGTGGTCGCCGTCGTGTCGAGCGCACTGCGATTGACGCGCAGGCGGTTCTCTACGTTCGTCACGCCGGAGACTGAATCCGCGATGACTTCGGCGAGTCGCTTGGTCTGCCGGTTCTCGACCGCGCCCGTCAACGCGACCTCGCCGCTATTGACGCCGACCTCTATGTCCGTCGCGTCAATGTATGGATGATCCGTCAGGCGGTCGTTGATGTCGTCGCGTATGCGCTCGTCCGCGCGCCGGTAGCCGCGCGGGCCGCGCCCTCTGTGATTCCCGCCGCGCTGCCCTTCGTCGCGCAGACGCCTGCGCTCCGCTTCTTCGTCGCCGAACCACGACGCGACCTCGTCCGAGACGCGATCCCACCAGCCGCGTTCTTTGCCGTGCCCGCCGCGCTCCTCTGTGCGCCCGCGCGGACGCAGACTCCGTTCATCGCGTTCATGATCGTAGTCGCGCCGGTCGCGCTCGTAGTCGTAATCGTAACCGCGCGCGGAGCGCGCCGCATAACCACCGCCGTAGGCGCTGCCACGGTCGAAGTCGCGCTCATAATCGCGCCCGCGTTCGCGTTCGTAAGCGCGGCCGTAATCGCGCCCGGAGCCGCGGCCATCGTCGCGGCCGTAGCGCACGGGCGTGTCCGCGCGGTCGTAGTCGGAGTTGCGCGGGCTTGTGTTGCGCCCGTAGTCGTAGCCGGCGGCGGCACGCTCCGCGCCGTAGCGTGGGCCGCTCGTGCGCGGAGTGCCGTAAGCGTTGCGGTCATAGCGGCCGCGCTCGTAATCGTGTTCGTCGCGCCGCCCAGCGCGGTCTTCGTCGCGCTCCGCGTAACGGTCATAGTCCTCATCATCGTAACGTGTTGACATATCGCCTCAGTCCTCCTCGTCTCCTGAATCCTTGGCCTGTCAGCCAGCAATCCGTGGGGGTTCGAGCATGGGGAGATGCGCCGGCACGGCTCGTTCTTGAGCGCGCATGCGCAGGGGATCGAGTTATCAGGGGAATGACAGAAAATATACTACGCAACACGGGCGCTGTACAGGTACGCGCCGCACACTGACAACGTGCCGCCCTTAGCCACTGACGAGAAATGTGGCTTCGTGGTTTCTGCTTGCAACAGGCCGGTATGCAAGCCCGCGCCAATTGTCTTACTTCGCGCCGCCGCTCAGGGCCGCGTCGAGCGCGGCTTTGATGGTCTCGTAGGCGTTGTCGAGGGTGAGGCGACCGTTGACGTAGAGGCTGGGCGTGTGGTTGACGCCGATCTTGAGGGCGTCCTGTTGGTCGCGGCGCACCTTGGCGGCGAGGCGGCCCGAGGCGAGCGCGGCGTCGAACTTCGCGCGGTCGAGACCGAGGCGGCTCGCGTACTCTTTCAGTTTGGCCACGTCGAGCGCGGCCTCTTTCTCTTGCTCATTCGTGCCCGCACTCTGCTGCGTGAAGAGCAGCGTGGCGTACTCCCAATACTTGCCCTGCTCGCGCGCGGCTTCGGCGGCCTCGGCCGCCTGCTGCGCGTTCTTGTGCTGCGCGAGCGGGAAGTCGCGCACGACAAGGCGCACGCGTTCGCCGTACTCGCTCATGATCCGTTCCAGGACAGACTGCTCGGCGGCGCACGAAGGACATTGAAAGTCAGTGAACTCGACGATGGTCACTTTGGCGTTCTGGCCGCCGCGCACGGGTTGATCATCCGTGGCGATGTCATAGGCGGGCGACACGGGCGGCTTGAGGAACGTCAGGATGGTCGCCGTGCGGCGCAACTGATCTGCGTAGGCGGCGGTCGCCTGCTCGCCCTGTTGGTCTTTCAGATACTGTATGAGTTTCTCTTTGATCTGCGCGTACTCGCCGTTGATCCGCTCCTTGTTCGCGTTGTAGAACGTCTGCGCTTCCGCCTCGGTCACGGGCTGCGTGCGCGCGGTCACTTCGGTCTGCAACAGCGCCTGCGGCGTGACCTGTCGCTTCTGCGCCTCCTGTTGCAAAAGCGCGTCGTTGATGCGCGTGTCGAGATCGTGCTGGCGCAACTGGTAGATGCGCTCCTGCGCCTGCGCAACGAGCGGGCGCAACGAATCTTCGATTTGACCGGAAGTGATCGACTCGCCGTTGACGGTGGCGAACACGCGCGCACGCCCGGCCGCGTTGGCGGGCGGCGTCACGTCGGTCGCCATGAGCTTGACCTGCGCGGCGGCGCGCAGACGGTCGGCCAAGCTCTTCGCCGCCGCCGCCTGCCGGTCTGCCATCATGGAATTAATAAGGTCATCCTTCACGTCCTTCAGTTCGGCGGCGTGCCCAAGCTGCGCCTCGAGCTGCGCCTTGTGCAGATCGAAGAACGCTTGCGCTTCGGCGTCGGTCGGGCGCGTGGCTTTAGTGACGACTTCGTCGGCGAGAATTTTATCCGGGCTGCTGCCGCGCCGCTTCGCCTCGGCTTCGAGCAGCTTCGAGTTGATCTGTAGATCAACCTCGCGCTTGCGCGCCTCGACCACCTGCTTTTCCAGTTCGCGCACTTGCTGCTCAACTTCAGGACTCAAATCAGCGCTCGTGATCTTCACGCCGTTGACGGTGGCAAGTACGCCCGGTAGCGGCCCTGCGTCGCAGCCGCAATCTTCGTCGGGCTTGGCTGCGGGCAGCGTGGTCGGATTCGTCTGTGCGGGCGACACAGCAGGTGACGGTTTCGGCGTCTGAGTCTGAGGCGCACTCCGGCGCGGCGGGCGCGTCTGCGCGTACGCGCCGAAGACCGGCAGGGCGCAGAGTGCGAAGCTAATCTTGATAAGCGACCTATTCATTAATTGCTCCAAATGAGTTGTCTGCGTTTTAACCTAACGAGCGGCTGCGCGCGGTTAGCTATGCGCCAAGCGTTTGCGCCGAAGAAGAAAATCGCAGCCCTGTTTTGTTGCCTGCGGGCGCGCGTGCGTTGCGCCGGATAGTAACTTTTAAGGCCGCTTGGACAGCTTCTGGGCCGCACACCCGCGCCCAGCTTAACCGACGGACGCGCGTGCATGCAAAGCACCAACGCATCGCGATGAGCTTACGGAGTAGATGTTGACTATTACGTGTTGACATGCCGGCGTAGGCCACTTAATGTATTGCTCGCCGGCGACAGTTCGACGTGAATTGCGCGCGGCGGCCGCGCTCATGATTTCGCTCCGTCAATAGAAGCATCGCGTAAAACGCCAGCGCGCAGGATCAGCAAAGAGCGCCGCCAGAATCAGAAAGGTAACACCCCATGCGTCCCCCACTCTCGGGCCAGTCGGCCCTAGCTGTCCGCAGCAGATGGCGTCCACAGACAGCCCAACGCTTACCGTACCTTGCTGTTTTATGCGCTGTCCCCTGCCTGCTGCTGTGTTTGCTCGTGCCCGCGCTCGGCCGTGCGCAGGATACAGTTACCGGGGCCTTTGAGGGCACGGTGACGGACAGCGACACCGGCGCACCGGTTATCGGGGCAGCGGTGCAGATCATCAATCAACAGACCGGGCTGCTCATCCCGAAGTCTTCAGACTCACGCGGCCGCTTCTACCAGGGACTGCTGCCGCCGGGCATCTATACGATCCGCGTCAGCGCCCCCGGCTATCTGCCCAGAGAGGTGCAGCAGCGGCTGTTCATCACGCGCGCAGGCGAGGTCGTGCCCGTGCCCGTGGCCCTCGAGCCTGCGCCCTCCGTACCAGCACCGACCCCGGCACCAACCGGTGTTCCCCGCCCCGGAGCCAGCCCGACCGCATCGCCAACGCCCCAAGCGTTGACGACCAAGGACACAGATACCCGCGCGCGAACTAACGCAACGGACGCACGTCAGGGTGGCGCATTCACCGAAGAAGAGGTCACGACGCTGCCGCTGGGCGGGCGCACGGTTGTCCGCACGTTCGACGAATTGGCATTACTGCTGCCCGGCGTCGCCCCACCACCACAAACGTTAGGCAGTGTGGCGGGGCCGGGCGTGGGCGCGGGCGTCGGCACGGCCGGACAGTTCGCAGTTAACGGCCTACGCTCGCGCGCCAACAACTTCACGGTGGACGGCTCGGATAATAACGACGAGGACATCGGCGTAAGAAGACAGGGCTTCGTCGCCCTGAACTCGCAGCCCATCGAGTCGGTCAAAGAGTATCAAGCGATTACCTTGCTCGCGCCCGCGCAGTTCGGTCGGAACATCGGCGCGCAGGTCAACGCGGTGTCGAAGTCCGGCGGCGCACGCACGCATGGCTCAGGTTTCGGGCTGTTTAATTCTTCGCAACTCAACGCGCGGAATTACTTCGATACCGCGTTCGGCAACGCCACCATGCCGCTCATGGCCGGCAACCAGAACGTAGTCCGTGATTCGAGATTCAGGTCTGACTTTTCACTCGGTGTCACGCGCGCCAGATTCTTTCCGCTGAATCCCACCCCTCTAACGGTGCGTAACCAGAGCGAGGGTGAGGACTCATTCACCTTTTGGCAGGGGGGCTTCGTCCTTGGCGGGCCGCTCGAAGACGCACACGGGCCCGACGCCCCCCCCCAGACGTTCTACTTCATTGCAGCTGAAGGGTACGTAACGAACGCCCGCAAAGAAGAGAGCTTCGCCGTGCCGACCGTCCAGCAGCGCGGCATATTCGGCACCGGCGCGTCGAGCAATTCCGCCTTAACGAACTTCTCCGGCACCCCTTCTGATCGCTTCACCTTTCCCACCAGCATTTCAGGCAACGCAGTCTTCAGCCTGTTCCCATTCGCCAATAACCCGGCCGGCGTTTATGGCCCGAACACTTTTACGCAGGCACTGCCCGCGAGCGCGCAAGGCAAGGTCGCGTCCGGCAGATTTGATCGCAACTTCCAACTCCGCGGCAACCGGCAGTCGTTCACTGCCCGCTATAACTTCACGCAGGATTGGCGCGACATACCTGCCACCGGCGGCGCACTCTTCTCCACCCTCAGGCCACGTGTACGAACGCAAAACCTCTCGCTCTTCCTAAACAGCGAAGTGCGTGGAGCCCTCTTCAATCAGGTGCGCCTCTCCTACGGCCGCACGCGCCTTAATTTCGAGGATGTGCGGGACAGAGAGTTTCTGCTCCCTAGCGCCTTCTCCGATCCGACCTTTGGCTCCTTCGGCTTGATTAACGCGCCCCTGCTTGAGAATTTCACTTCGCCCGGTGTCAACGCGAGCAGGATGTTCATCGCCAATCCGGGAGATGTGTTCTACCTCGCCTCCAATTCCAGCATAGGGCGCTGTGTCGTAGCCGCAGGCCAAGCGGCGCGGGCCTGCACGACCGAAGATATCTTGGGGCCGGTCGGGCAAGTCAATGTCGCAGGCTTCAGCCCCATCGGCATCGATGTCTTCAACTTTCCACAGCGGCGCGTCAACAACACCTACCAACTGGCCGACACGCTGACGTGGCGCGCGGGCGATCACCGTTTCACCTTCGGCGCGGACACGCGGCGGACGGAACTCAACAGCGACCTGCCGCGCAACGCCCGCACGCTCCTCACCTTCAACGGCGTCCTGCCTTCCACGTCCCGCCTCCCGCTAACGACAGGTCAGTTGCGGGCCACCCCACTCTTCGCACTACCGGCAGATAGACCTATCCGGCCGGAAGACCTTGTGGCGGCCGGCGCTGCCAGCGGTGACTACTTGACGCTGGGTGTCCCCGGCGGTTCCAACATCAACCTGCGCTTTTACCAGTTGAACTTCTTCGGCCAAGACGAGTGGCGCGTGCGCCCGAATCTAACGCTCAGTTACGGCTTGCGTTACGAATACAATACGCCGCCGCGTGAAGCGCGCCGCCGGATTGAGAATACCTTCAGCAGTCCCGAACTGAGCCTCGTGCCGGGCCTGCGCAATTTTATAGACGGCCGCACGCGCATCTTCGAGCCGGATCGTAATAATTTCGCCCCCCGAGTCGGTCTCGCTTACACGGCCAATTTGTTCGGGCGGCGGGACGTGCCGACCGTTTTCCGCGCCGGCTATGGCCTCTTCTATGATCAGATTCTCGGTGCCGTCGTGAGCCAGTCGCGCAACGTCTTTCCGACCTTCTTAACTGCCAATCTCGCGGGCGGCAGAGGCAACTTCAACTTCGGTGTTACTAGCGGCACTCTCAACATCTGCAACCCGGTAGTAACGCCGGTTACCAGCGCTTGCAACAATCTCGCCCTCGTTTCAGGCGGTATTAATACGCCTAACCCGACGCGCACAACCGCCCAACTCATCGCGCTTATCAACTGCTTCGCCCGGGGTGGCGGCACTATCTGCGGCGGTGCGGGCACGGAGTTACTGCCGGGGGTGAACGGTGCCGGGGCCACGCTGCCCACCCGTCAACTGACGACACCGTTGGCCCACCAGTACAGTTTGGCGGTCGAGCAGCAATTCGGACCCAACCTGGCGCTCTCTATCGCTTACGTTGGCACGTTGGGCCGACACTTGCTGCGCTTCAACACGCCCAACTTGGGGCCGAACACGTATCTCGCGCTACAGGCGCTGACGATCCTATCGATCACGCCCCAGCCTGAATTTTACGGCTTCGCGCTACCGCCCGGCACGCGCGTCACGCCTGCGGGCGGCTTTGCGGGCGGGCGACCCAATAGCGGGGTCGGCGCAGTCAACATCTTTGAGACTACGGCGAACTCGCGTTACGACGCTATGCAATTACAGGTGCGTGGTAGTTTAGCCCGAGCCGTGCAGTACCAAGTAAGCTACACGCTGGCCAAAGCTCTTGACGATGTCTCGGACGTGTTCGATCTGGCCGGTGCTTTCGCCCTGCCGCAGAACAGTCTGAACCTGAAGAATGAACGGGGTCCGGCCAACTTCGACGTGCGCCACCGCCTCGCTTACAACTTCGTTTATGACTTCCCGGCCTTTAGTGAGCGCGGCCGTGCTCTTCGGGCGCTACTGGGCGGCTTCCAACTCGCAAGCCTCGGCAGCTTTCAGACGGGACAGCCCTTTACCGTGAACAGTATTTTAGACGTAAACTTGGACGGCAACCTGACGGATCGCCTGAACACCGCCACGGGGCTAGTGCGCACGGGCGACCGGCGGCAACCGCTCCGCCTAGCTGCTGATCCCGTCAGCCTATTGGCACCAGTTGGGCAGGACGGGCTGGTGGGGCGTAACAGTTTTCGCGCCGGCAACGTGCTCGATTTGAACGCCGCGCTGATCAAGAATTTCCACTTCGGTGAGCAGCAGAACCTGAGTTTGCGCATGGACGTGTTCAACTTCATCAACCGCGCGAACTACGGCATCCCCGTCCGCTTCCTCGAAGCGCCTGGCTTCGGACAGGCCACGAACACCATCACTCCGGCGCGCCGCATCCAGTTCGCGCTGAAGTACTCTTTCTAGCGGGCGGCAATATTTACGACTGATCTTGCGCGGCGAAGTGGAAAGTCGAAAGCATTGCGAGTTTTCTATTTACGAATAGTTCGTAGAGTTATTGCTCTGTTCATTTCTGGGTGTTTTCACGTCATAGAGTTAGCCATTGACACACTATCTGGTTTGGGTTATGGTCTCAAACCATATATCGTCAACAGGCTGACCCGCGAGTTTGCGTTTGCTCAACCTCGCCTGTCCCAGCCATCTGGCAACCTCCGTGCGGTGAGGGTTTGCCTTTCAATTAACAGCTTGTTTTCTCGACCGGGAAAGGAAGAAGGCCATGAGGATCATTGTCTCATTGACAGCAAAATCGCTCATTATATGTTTCGCGCTCGTCGGACTCTTTACGTTGAATCAGCAGGTCGCGCACGCGGGTGAACTCTTCCTTTCCGGCACGACGACAGGCACATTCAATGGTGCGAGCACGTCACTGCTGGGGTTAAACTACAATAGTGCGGTCTTCAGCGGCACGACCAGCGGCGGCGTCCTGGTGCTTGATGCCAGCCCCATCCTGCCCACCAATATAAACAACTTGGGTTCGTTCACCCTGAGCGTCCCGCCCAACAGCGATTACTTAGGTAGTTTCACCCTGCAGGTGATGTTTAATTCACCTCGCGGCATTTTAGGCACTAATCCAAGCACGTTCAGCGCTACCGTATTTGGCAATGTCTTTACCGATGCGAACGGCTTCGTGGTAATTGACTTCGATAACACGGGGAGCGTGTTCAGTTTCGCCACGCCGGCCGGAGTTGGTGCGTTTTCTCTGGTTATCAACGATGCCTTGATTGATCTGAGCGCGAGGGCGGCATCGACCCGCTCATCCGTCACCACGCTCGCCACCAGGCAGGTAACTGTGCCGCTGACCGCTACCATCAGAGTAATCTCACTCCCAACAGCGCCTGTGCCGGAGCCGACGACTTTGTTGTTATTGGGCACGGGTTTAGCCGGCGTAATGGCCAAGGTTCGTAGCCGTCGCAAAGCGAATGCTGGCGCCAAGGCGTAGGTTGCGTTTAGCACCTAACTACAGACACATATCTGGGACGTCAGGCTCGCTAATCTGCGTTCCGTTGCCGAGAAGGGGTTAATATGAAGCACGTAATCATGCTACGGGGTAAATCGCTAGCGCTGGCTTTTGTTTTAGTTGCCCTCTTCGTCGCGGCCCAGGGCGTGGCACGGGCTGACGAAGTGACTGTGTCGGGCACAACCCTAGGAAACTTTAACAATATGAGCAGCAACACGCTCCTTGGACTGACTTATAATAGCTCTTTCTTTAACGCAACCACCTCGAATGGGTTTGTGGTTCTTAACAACGCACCTAATCCAGAATTAACGAACTTCAACAACCTCGGCTCCATCACACTTGACGGGCCGGCGGCGAACTACAACGGCAACACCTTTACCCTGCGCGTACAGCTTAATGCGCCGGGAGGCATCGTCGGCGGCAACGTGTTCACTCTAACCGGAAACATTTCGAGCACGACCGGCGGCGGCGTATTCATTGACTTCGACAACACACCCCGTACGTTCAGTTTCATGAACGACTCTGGCTCTGGTTTGTTTACCTTTAGCGTCGGCGATGTGACCGTACTGCTGGGCGGCACGGTCGCTATCACGAGCACATTCTCCGTACCCGGTCAGGTTCCGGAACCCGCCACGATAACGCTACTCAGCATCGGACTGGCCAGTGTGGGAGCTAAGCTACGCCGGAAATCTCGTTAATTAAGCGACTTCAATCCCCCTCTGAGTCAGCTTGCCCAGCACGCTGACTCAGAGTTATCTGTGCGCTACCAACCCAATAACCCAACATACACACCGATGCTATGCACTTCGCCACCTCTAATTTCTGGCCCTTCATCCTGAGCGGCAATTGGCGTTAACGTGACCGCACGGCGCTGATTCGCATCAACCCGCGCCGCCCCTGTGTATAATGCCGCGCGATGAAACGACTACTGCTGTTGTCTGCGCTCGCGCTGCTCGCCGGTTGCCGCACGCACACGGCGACGAACAACGCCACACCCGCGCAGGCTGAGCTTACCGTCTCAGCCGCCGTCAGTCTCAAAGACGCCTTCAACGAAATCGGCCAACTCTATGAAGCGCGCACCGGCGCGCACGTCAATTTCAACTTCGGCGCGTCCGGCCTCCTACAAAAACAGCTCGAACAAGCCGCGCCCGTGGACGTGTTCGCCAGCGCCGCCGAGAAACAGATGAACGAACTGGCGGGTAAAGGTCTCATTCTCGCCGACACACGGCGCGACTTCGCGCGCAATGCACTCGTGCTGATCGTGCCGGCCAATTCACCTGTGCAACTCTACGCATTCGATCAACTAACGCGCGCCTCCGTGCGCAAAATCGCCATCGGTAATCCAAAGACCGTACCCGCCGGCCAGTATGCCGCGCAGACGCTTACCCAGCTTGGCTTGTGGTCGGAGTTGCAGCCCAAGCTCGTTTTAGCGGAGGACGTGCGACAGGTACTCGACTACGTCGCGCGCGGCGAGGTCGAAGCAGGCATCGTCTATCAGACGGATGTCGCAGTCGGCAACGGCAAAGTAACGGGCGTCGCAACTGCTCAAGCCGAGTGGCACGAGCCGCTCCTTTATCCCATTGCCGTTGTGAAAGACAGCCAGCACGCGGACGCAGCCCGCGCGTTTGTCCAATTCGTGCTCAGCCCCGAAGGGCAAAGCGTGTTAACGAAACACGGCTTCCTGCGCGCAGCACGCTGAGCTTTACTGAACCCAGCGCAAATTTCAAACTGACTATTCATCGCAAATTTCAAAGCTCAGATTTCAGATCAAACAGATGATCTGGCCCGCGCTCAAAATCTCTTTACTGGTTGTTGCCGTGGCGACGGTTTTAACGACCGCCATCGGTCTCGCGCTCGCGTTCCTGCTGGCGCGCCGCGAGTTTCGCGGCAAAGAGTTGCTCGACGCTGTGCTGACCATGCCGCTCGTGCTGCCGCCGACCGTGACCGGCTACTATTTGATCGTGCTGTTGGGCCGGCGCGGGCTGCTCGGCGCGCCGCTCTACGCTTGGACGGGTTGGACGATCACATTCACGTGGCAGGCGGCGGTCGTCGCCGCCACGGTCGTCGCGCTGCCGCTCATGCTGAAAGCTTCGCGCGCTGCCCTTGAGAGCGTCGAGCCGAAGTACGAGTTGGCTTCTTACACGCTCGGCAAAGGCGAGTGGGCGACGTTCTGGCGCGTCACATTGCCGCTCGCGCGGCGCGGCGTGCTGGCCGGCATCGTGTTGAGCGCGGCCCGCGCGCTCGGCGAGTTCGGCGCGACGCTGATGATCGCCGGCAACATTCCGGGCCGCACGCAGACGCTGCCGCTCGCCATCTTCGAGGCAGTCGTGTCCGGCGACGACCGGCACGCACAGATGCTCGCGCTCTTGCTGACGCTCATCTCCGTCGCCGCCGTCTATCTCACTAACAAATTAAGCCGCGCCCCACGCGCACGCGCCGCGTGACTGAACCTTTGGAGGTGCGGATCAAGTTGCGTCTAGCCGCTGGCGCAAAGACTGCGCACGCCGACCACGCGCAGACAGGCTTCACGCTCGACGTTGAGTTCAAGACGCACGCGGGCATCAACATACTCTTCGGCCCGTCCGGCTCAGGCAAGACGACGGCCTTGCGCGCCATCGCCGGACTCGCCACACCGGAGGAAGGACGCATCGCGCATGGCTCGCGCGTCCTCTTCGACTCGGCCGCGCGCATCAATCTCTCCATCCAAGCGCGCCGCGTCGGCTTCATCTTTCAAGACTCCGCGCTCTTCCCGCATCTGACGGCAGCGCAAAACGTCGCTTATGGTCTGCGCCAATCGGAGCAGCGTGCGCGGCGCGAGCGTGTACACGCGTTGCTGGCGCTATTTAACGTCGCGCATACGGCCGCACGCTACCCGCGCGAGTTGTCGGGCGGCGAGCAGCAACGCATCGCGCTGGCCCGCGCGCTGGCCGCCCGTCCCGACGTGTTGTTGCTCGACGAACCGCTCTCGGCCGTTGACGCGCCCACGCGCACGCGTCTGCTCGACGAGATCGACGCGGCGCAACGCGCCGACGGCATTCCCTTCCTCTACGTCACGCACAACCACGCGGAGGCCGTGCGTCTCGGCGCGCATCTGCTCCTGTTGCATGAGGGGCGCATCGTGCAGCAGGGGCAGCCGCTCGACGTGCTCAATGCGCCGCAGAGCGCGCCGGCAGTGCGAGCCGTCGGCACGGAGAATCTGTTTGCCGGGCGCGTCGTCGCACAGCGCGCGGCGGACGGCGTGACCGTGGTCGAATCGTCCGGCGTGCAACTCGAAGCGGCTTACAACGCGCTGCCCGTCGGCAGTCTCGTCACCATCGGCGTGCGCGCCGAAGACATCATCGTCGCGCGCGAACGGCTCACGCAGACGAGCGCACGCAACGTCCTTCAGGGCCGCGTCCGCGCGATCATGCGCCTGCCGGAGCAGACCGAGTTGCTGGTTGATTGCGGCGTGGAAATAAAAGTGAGCGTCACGGCAGGCACGATCACGGCGCTCGATCTGCATGAAGGGTTAGAAGTCTTCCTGCTGATTAAGGCGCGAGCCGTGCATGTTGTTTCTTAGGATGGCTGATGATTGATTGTGGCGTGCGGAGGTATTCAACACAGAGCGCACACAGAGGACACAGAGAAAGACCCTATGATCTGTGTGCCTCCTCTGTGTGCTCTGTGTTGAGATAATCTTTCGCTCCTTGCAACTGCGCGACTAACGCGCGCCGGCGAGGCTCGCCGGGCGCGGCGCGTGTTGCAGTTGTATGGGCTGGCGCGGGGCGCAGCAGACTTGGCGCAGCCGCGCGCGGTCGCGCTGCATGCCTTGATCTTCTCTGAGCCACGCGCGCACTTCGCTGAAGATGTGCGCGGCATGCGCGTCGGGCGGCGCGGCCACGCGATAGTGCATCCACTTGCCCTCGCGCCGCGCCGCGACCACGCCGCAGCGCCGCAGGTACGCGAGGTGGCGCGAAATCTTCGGCTGGTTCGTCCTCAAAACTTCGACGAAGAAGCAGACGCAGACTTCGTCGTCGCCCATCAGGTTCAGCAAACGCAGCCGCGTCTGATCCGCCAGCGCCTTGAACAGTAATTCCATGCTGTAAGTTTTCGTCCGCATCTGTTAATCAACTCCAACTACGCGGCTGCGCCGCTCAAGCAACACTGTGTCGCGCCATAGCCCATCGCGCTGGCCGATGCGCTCGCGCCGCCCGACCTCGCGGAAACCGCACGCGAGATGCAGCCTGACGCTTGCCTCGTTCTCCGGAAAGATGCCCGCCTGCAAAGTCCAGAGACCGCTCTGCTCAGCAGCGTTGACGAGCACAGTCAACAAAGCGCGCCCCAGTCCTGCGCCTCTGTGTCCCGCGCTAACATAGACGCTCACCTCGGCCACGCCCGCGTAGACGCACCGGCCCGAGACCGGACTGAGCGCGGCCCAACCCGCGACCTCCCCGGCAATGCGCGCGACAAAGCGCGCCGCGGGCAGATGCCCCGCGTCCCACACCTCCCACGACGGCGCGTCGGTCTCGAACGTGGCCTGCCCCGTCGCAATGCCTTCAAGGTAGATGGCGCGCACGCGCTGCCAATCTGCCGCCTTCATCTCATCAATCGTCACAGCCATGCTTCCCTCAGCTTAACTTATGTGGGCGACAGCTCGCCGAAAAAACAATTCAGCCCCACAACAAATATGGCTTGACAAATATATCATCCGGACTTAACCTCACCATCACATTCGCGCAGGCGAATATATCACCACATTCGCAAGGAGAGCAAAACATGATAACCACAGCACAAACTCCCATTCAATTCCTGAAAGCGCATCTCGCGCTGAACGTGCGTAATGTCGCGCAGAGCATCGAGTTCTACCGGCTGATGCTTGGCCTTGAGCCGAGCAAGGTGCGCCCCGGCTACGCCAAGTTCGATGTGCAACAGCCGCCGCTCAATCTAACTTTGAATGAAGTTCCTTTCACCGATCAGGGTGCGCTCTCGCACCTCGGACTGCAAGTGGCGACAACGGACGACGTGCTGCGCATGCGTGCGCGTTGGCACGCGGCGGGCCTCACGACGCGCGACGAGATGCAGACCAACTGCTGCTACGCTATCCAAGACAAGACGTGGGTGCGCGACCCCGACGACAACGCGTGGGAAGTCTTCGGCGTGCTCGAAGACAATCTCGCTGAGACGACGTTGTGCTGTGTGTCTAATGAGACGGAACAGGCAGCCCGGCCAAGCAGCGCTTGCGCGACTGAAGCTTCTGCGGCTTCGGCTGCCCCCTCATGCTGCGACACAACCACAGCAATACCGGTCGCATCCTCGTGCTGCGTGACCGCGACACCCCCTGGGGCACTGTCCCGCTAAGGGCCGGGGCAAGAAAGGAGAGAGAACGTGACTTCCTCTGCACAGAAGCACATCGTAACGCTCAAAGCGCACGTCGCGATCAACGTGCGCAACATCGAGCGCAGCGTCGAGTTCTACAAAAAAGTGTTCGGCATCGAGCCAGCCAAGCACAGGCCGAAATATGCGAAATTTGATGTGGAGAGTCCGGCGCTAAACCTGACGCTTAACGAGCGGCCATTTACCGACAGCGGTGCGCTCTTTCATCTGGGTATTCAGGTCGCCTCGACGGCAGACGTGCTGGCCATGCGCGCGCGCTGGCTGGCTGCCGGGCTGCCGACGCGCGAAGAGATGCAAATCGTTTGCGGCTACGCGCTACAGGACAAATCGTGGGTCGCCGATCCGGACGGTAACGAGTGGGAGGTCTTTGTAGTTCACCAAGACAACCTGCCAACCTATTACGACACCGGTGAGATGCAGTCCGCTTGTCAGTCGGCCGTGAGTTGCGCGGAGCAGGCAATGAAGTGCGAAAGCAAATGAGCTTTCTGCGCCGGGCCCTGGCCGAGAGCATAGGCACGGCACTGTTGCTGGCGGCCGTCGTCAGCTCAGGCATCATGGGTGCGCGGCTGGCGGGCGGCAACGTCGCCATCGCGTTGCTGGCTAACACTATCGCCACCGGCGCTGCGCTCGCGGCCTTGATCCTGACCTTCGGCCCCATCTCCGGCGCACACTTCAATCCGGCCGTCACGCTCGCGGACGCATGGCAAGGCGGGCTGGCGTGGCGCGATGCGCTCGTCTATCTGCTCGCACAGATCGCGGGCGCGCTCGTCGGCGTCGCGGCGGCGCATTTGATGTTCGGGCTACCGTTCTTCTTCGCCTCGCGGCACGCGCGTAGCGGCGCGGCGCAGATGTTCAGCGAATTCGTGGCCACGTTCGGACTGCTCTCGGTCATCTGGGGCTGCGCACGTCTGCGCACGGCGGCCGTGCCCTTCGCGGTCGCGGCCTACATCACGGCCGCCTACTGGTTCACCGCCTCGACCTCGTTCGCCAATCCTGCGATCACGCTCGCGCGCTCGCTCAGCGACACGTTCGCCGGCATACGCCCGGCGGATGTGCCCGGCTTCATCGCGGCGCAACTGCTCGGCGCGATGGCGGCGACGTTACTGTTTCGCTGGCTCGTGCCCGCGCTGCCGGCCGACGCAGACGCACTCGTCGTCCCACACGAACCGGACGCGCAACGACCCGACGCACATTGCTCAGGAGACACCGATGGCACACACGGACAGGCAGCGCGTGCTGATACTCTGCACCGGCAACTCCGCGCGCAGCCAGATGGCTGAAGGGTTGCTGCGCCACGATGGCGGCGGACGCTTCGAGGTCTTCAGCGCAGGCACGCATCCTTCACAGGTGCGCGCGGAGGCTATCACGGTCATGCGCGAGTTGGAGATTGACATCTCCGACCAACGCTCGAAGTCGGTTGATGAATTCGCCGGGCAGCCGTTCGCATACGTCATCACGGTCTGCGACCACGCACGCGAGCATTGTCCGGTCTTCCCCGTTGCGACGCGGCGCATCCACTGGAGCTTTGCCGACCCGGCCGCCGCTGACGGCGATATGGCGGCCCGACTCGCCGTCTTTCGCCGCATACGCGACGAGATTCGCGCACGCCTGCGCGAGTTCATCAGCGCACAAACTCAGCCAGCAGAATAATCAAGCCGCAGTCTATTTTTCCGCGCCTGTCTGCTTGACTCGCGCCCGTAGCCTTGTCATATTCTTGCCGAGCCTGCGCGCGGTCGCGTTGCCCCGACTTGCACCGCACTCTCCCGCACGCCCGCATACGGCGGGTGTCCGTCTGCCAGTCCAGCGGCCGAAAATTTTCCAACTCAGTGAACGGCCCAAACGTCTAAAGGTATCGTACCGGCGCATGTCAGCCCGTCCCAGTGAGCGAAGACAATCTGTGTTTCCCTTCCGCCGCGGCGCGGCCATCGTGCTTTGGCTCACGCTTTGCGCGGCGATGGGCGGAGCGCAGGGGCGCAAGACCGACGAGAATTTTCTCTTCCCTGTCAAGCAGAATGATCTCTGGGGCTACATTGACCGTGCGGGCAAGATCGCGATCAAGCCGCAGTTCGAGGTGGCGTGGGATTTTGCCGAAGGCTTAGCTTACGTCAAGACGGGCGCGCGGCGCGGCGTGATCGACCGCAAAGGCAAGTGGGTCTTTGAACTGACCGAGCTGGATTTCGCCGGCCCCTATGCCGACGGTCTCGCGCCCGTGCAGACGAGCGCGCGGCCACTCCGTTACGGCTTCGTAGATCGCGCGGGCAAAGTTGTCATCCGTCCACAGTTCGACGCGGTGCGCGGCTTCACCGAAGGACTGGCGGTGACGCTCATCGGCCGGCAGTACGGCTTTATAGACAAGCGCGGGCAGTGGGTCATTCAACCGCGCTTCGACAAAGTGTCGAGTTTCGCTGAGGGTCTCGCGCTCGTCGTCGTCAACAACCGGCACGGCTACGTCGGACGCACGGGTGAGTTCGTGATCCAGCCGCAGTACAACAACGCTTATGACTTCTCCGAGGGCTTGGCGAACGTGGCCATCGGCGGGCGCTACGGTTGCATAGACAAGCAGGGCATAATGATCGTGCCGTTGCAGACGGATTACGTTGGCTCGTTCCGCGAAGGGCTTGCGCCTGTGATCGTCAGCAACAAGTTCGGCTACATCAATCGCGCGGGCGTGCGCGTCATTCGCCCGCAGTTCGAATGGACGAGCGGGTTCGCGGAAGGTCTCGCGCTCGTCAAAGTCAGCGGCAAGTATGGTTACGTCGATTCGACGGGCACTGTCCGCATCGCCGCGCACTTCGACAGCGCGCACGACTTCGCGCATGGGTTGGCTAAGGTCTGGGTCGGCGGACAGCAAGGTTACATAGACAAGACCGGCCAATACATCTGGCCGCCGACGAAGTGAAGATGCGCGCAACAATCCGCCGCCGTGCGGCGAATTGTTGCCCACGTTTTAAATCTCGCGCCGGCGTGGTAACTTTGTGGAACTCTTGCATTGCTTCGCTGGAATTGTTTTGTAGTAGCAGACAAGCTTATGAACATCACCCCCACTCGCCGCACGCTAGCATATAAGTTACTTGCCCTGCTCTGCATCTGCGCGCTCGGCCTCTGCTGGTGGTTGCGCGGCCCGCAGACGCCACGCGCGCACGCGCAGGCGCAGACGAACTACAAAAACTTTGAAGCGCCGCAGGTGCATCCGCTCGCCCTCACGCCGGACGGCACGCGCCTGCTCGCGCTCGACACGCCGGAGCAGCGGCTCGAAGTTTATGGATTGAACGGCTCAGCGCTCACGCTCACCGCCGAGATACCGGTCGGCGTGGAACCGACGAGCGTCGCCGTGCGCAACAACAACGAAGCGTGGGTCGCCAACTGGTTGTCGGACTCCGTCAGCGTCGTCGATCTCAACACCGGCAACGTCACCCGCACCATTGACGTGGGCGACGAACCGACCGACATCGTGTTCGCGGGTCAACAAAAAGAGTTGGCGTTCGTCTGCGTGTCAGGTCTCAGACAAGTGAAGGTCTACGATCCGAATGCGCCGGACGTTGCGCCGCAGATCATCACAGTGCGCGGGCAACAGCCGCGCGCGCTTACGCGCGATGAGATTGGCGCGCAGGTCTTCGTCTCGATCTTCGAGTCAGGCAATCAGACGACGATCATTGATGCGAACATGGTCGCGGCCGGCGGCGGCCCGCCCGCGCCTGCGCCCGCGTTGCGCGCGGGGCTGCCGCCCGCGCCCAACATCGGACTGATCTTGAAATGGAACGGCTCGCGCTGGGCCGACGAGACCGGCGACACGCGCTGGCACAACTTCGTGCCGTACACGCTCGCGGATGTTGACGTGGTTGCGCTCGATGCGCGCGGCGCGAACGTGACGCAGAGCGCGGAGATTCGCGGCGTGGGCACGAACATCGGCAACGCCGTCTTCGACGCGAGCCGCAATCGCCTCTACGTCGTCAACCTCGACGCGCGTAATCAGGTGCGCTTCGAGTCGAACGTGCGCGGGCGTTTCCTGCAACAACGCATCTCGCTCGTCAATCTGCAAACAAATCCGGCGAGCCAGATCGCCATCGATCTCAATCCGCACATCAACTATTCAAATGCCGCCGGCACGGACGCCGAGCGCGCGAAGACCTTAGCGTTCCCCGCCGACATCGCCCGCGCCGCCGACGGCACGCTCTACATCGCCGCCACCGGCTCGAATAAGGTTGGCGTGCTAAATGCCGCCGGCTCAGTGCGGCAACGCATCAACGTCGGACAAGGCCCGACCGGACTCGCGCTCGACGATGCGCGCAAACGTCTTTACGTGCTCAACCGCTTCGACGAGACGATCAGCGTCGTGGACACAGACGCGCGCACGGAACTGACGCGTGTCCCGCTCGGCTTCAATCCTGAACCGGCGCAGGTGCGCGAAGGGCGACGCTTTTTATACGAAGGCAGTTTCTCGGCCCACGGCGATCTCGCCTGTGCGAGCTGTCATTTGAATGGCCATCGCGACGGGCTGGCGTGGGACCTGGGCGACCCGCAGGGACAGATGCAGCAGGTCGTGAGCAACAATCCGCTGTTTCCCTTCGTCGCGAATCTTCATCCCATGAAAGGGCCGATGACGACGCAGACGTTGCGCGGCATCATCAGCGCGAATCCACAACAGACGACCGAGCCGCTCCACTGGCGCGGCGACCGGGCCGGCTTCAACGATTTCAACCCGGCCTTCGTCTCGCTGCTCGGCGGGCAGCGCCAGTTGAACGGCACAGAGTTGGCCGCTTTCACCGCGCTCGTGCGCACGCTCAGCTATCCGCCTAATCCGAATGAGAATCTTGATCGCACGCTGCCGAATCCCGCCACAGGCGCGAACGCCGCGCGCGGTGCGCAACTATTCCAGACCGCGCGGCTCGACGCCAACGCGCTCACCTGCAATCAGTGTCACGCGACGCAACCCGGCTTCGGCACGGGCACGAATCGGCTGCTCATTCCGGCCGCCGCGCTGGCGGAGTCGCAGGATTTCAAAGTGCCGCAACTACGCGGACTCTATCAGAAGACGGGGCTGCAACGCGCGCCCGGCGAACAACTCGCCGGCTACGGCTTCGCGCACGACGGCAACTTCGATTCGCTTTTCTCGTTTCTCCACGCGCAGGTCTTCACCTTCCAGAGCGATCAGCAACGGCGCGACGTGGAAGCCTTCGTCATGGCCTTCGACACGGGCACAGCGCCCGCGGTCGGCTTACAAGTCACGGTCAACGCCAGCAACAAGACCGCGCAGGCCGTCACGGATCGCGTCAACCTGCTCGTCGCGCAGGCTGGTCTGCGCAACTGCGATCTGATCGTCAAAGGCATCTTCAACGGCCAACGGCGCGGCTTCGTCTATAACAGCCTCGCCCCCGGCCTGGGTTCGTTCCAGTCCGACCGTAGCGGCGAGCCGATCTTTAGTCCGCAGGCTTTGATTCAGGCGGCAGACGCGGGCGCGGAGTTGACGTTCACCGGCGTGCCCGTCGGCGCGGGGCGCAGGCTCGGCATTGATCGCAACGAGGATGGTGTGCTCGACGGCGACGCGCAACCCGGCGCGCTCAACATCAGCGGTCAAATTACAGCTATCAACGGCAGCCCCGTCGGCGGAGTGACGATCACGGTCAATGGCCCGGCGGGCACGCTCAACGCGCAGACTGATGCTAATGGCCGCTACGCCTTCACCAACCTCGCGGGCGGCGCATACACCATCACGCCCGCCCGCAACGGTTACACGTTCGCGCCCGCCAGCCAGAGTCTCAACGGCTTGAGCGGCGATGCGGCCATCAACTTCGTCGCGCCGAGCACGGTGCAGTTCAGCGCGAGCAATTACAGTTTCAGCGAAGACGCAGGGCAAGCCACGATCAACGTCACGCGCACGGGCGACACCTCGACGCCCGCGAGCGTCGCTTACTTCACAGCCGACAACACGGCGGCCGTGCGTTGCGACGATACGACCACGCTACCCGGCGCGGCCTTCGCGCGCTGCGACTACGCGACCAGCGTGGACACCATCAACTTCGCGCCCGGCGAGACGAGCAAAACGTTTACCATCCCGCTCATTGACGACGCGCACGCCGAAGGGCCGGAGAACGTCACGTTGAAGTTGAGCGATCCGGCCGGTGCGACGCTTGGCACACAATCAACAACGACGCTCACGATCACGGACAACGACGGCGGCGCGAGCGCGAATCCGGTTTTCACCGACGGCTTCTTCGTGCGCCAGCAGTATCTCGATTTCCTCTCGCGCGAGCCGGAGACCGACGGCTTCAACGCATGGACGGGCGTGCTGAATCGGTGTGCGGATGTGAACAACCTCGATCCCAACAGCCCTGCGGCGGGGTGTGATCGCATCCTTGTCTCGTCGTCCTTCTTCGGCTCGCCGGAGTTTCAGTTGAAGGGCGTCTTCGTCTATCTCTTCTACAAAGTCAGTTTCAACCGTTTGCCCGCTTACGACGAGATCATCCCCGACATGCGCGGTGTGACGGGCCAGACCGGCGCGGAAGTTTTTCAGAAGAAGGCCGCGTTCACCGACGCATGGCTCGAACGGCCCGAGTTCGTCGCGCTCTATCCGAACACTTTGACGGACGCGCAATACGTCGCATCGCTGCTCACGCGCTATGGGTTGACGAGCATCACTACGCCCGATCCGGCCAATCCCGACGGCACGCAACTCCTCACACTCGCGCAAACCGATCTCGTCAACCGGCTCAACACGGGTACGCTCACACGCGCGCAAGTCCTGCGTGCCGTCGTGCAGAGCCGCGAGGTGAACGTCGCCGAGTTCAACCGCGCGTTCGTGGCCATGCAGTATTACGGCTATCTGCGCCGCACGCCCGAAGACAGCGGCTATCAGTCGTGGCTGACCTATCTAACGACGCACCCCGGCGACTTCCGCACGATGGTCAACGGCTTTATGAACTCGCCCGAATATCGTTTGCGGTTCGGTCGCCCGCAATAAAAGCAAGGATGAAAGCTGCAGGATGAAAGTAAAGCTCATGCTGCTTTGCGGCTGCGCGCTTTACTTTCATCCTGCAGCTTTCATGCACGCGCCACATCTTTAGGTTTCGTTGCTCGTCTGCGCGACGAGCGGCACGATGGCTTCGTGCAGCGCCGTTTCGGTTGCGCCCGCGTCCACGCCCGCAAAGAGGTACCAGCGTTCGGTGTGCGTGGCGGATGCGCCGGGCGCGAGATGACGGAGCGGGGAGAGCGATTCAAGCTCAATGTAGTTGCCGGCGGTGTAGGTCTCAAGGTTGCAACCGTAGTCCGGGTAAGTCGCGCCTGCTTCGTAGTCGAAACGTTTGACGTACAATTGTTCGGCGCGATGGTAAGCGGCCCAGCCTTGCTTACAAAGCGCGCCGATCTTTTGCGGCGACTCCGCGCTCGCGGCCGTGCGCAGCCGCAGATATTTCGCGCCGAACGTGAAGCGCGCGTCGCTCATGTCCGTGTAATGCCAGAGGACGAGCGGACGCGCGGGCAGCAATTCCTCACTCCACCTGCGATAAGGCTCTTGCGGGATAACGACCTCGCCGCCGCCCGCCAAGATCGTGATACCCCACAACGCCAACTCGACCGACCATAGATTGCGATTTGTGATGCGCTGCTCAATCAACAACTCGCTGCCTGTGGCGGCGAGCGTGACTAGCATCTCTTTCTGTATGCCGACTTGCGCCTCCGTCGGCGCGACGAGACGTATCGTGTGGTCGCCGTCGGTCGTATAATCGAGCCGTTCGTTGTCGGGCGCGTAGGAGCGCGGCATGGCTTCGGGCGCGGACCAGAGGCGATGCCCGCCGAGCGGCCGCCAGTCACCGAGTGCGGTCGTCAACACCACGGCGGGCACTTCACCGAGCATATTCTCCGCGCCGCGCAAAGCATAACGGACGATGCGCGGCCCCGCTTCGGTCGTGACGACGACTTCGGTGGTATCGTTCGTTAGCCGGTAGCAGTTCGGCAGGCCCAAATAAGTAAGCTGCTCCATCATGTCCCTCCGCGCACGCGCCCTTGCTGGTTCTGTCGTTTGATTGCGAGTGTAACCTGACCGCATTTATTTGCAAGCGACATGAAACCTCAAAGCACAATCGCGCGCCATGTCGCCAAACTGTTTTTATCCTGCCCGCGCTGCTCGTCGTTCTCTCCGCGCGGATCGCATTCGACCTGCGCTGCGCGCAAACCATGAGCAGAAGTCGTTTCGACCATGACGAGATCGCGCGGCTGGAAACAGCCATTTGGCGCTCTTACTACTACCGGCCAAAGCGTGGCCGGAGCCGATTGGGCGCGCATGATCAACTATTGCATGCTTCTTGGCGTTCGCTTCATCAAGTTGTTAATGAGTGACACCAAAGCAAATTAACCGCGCAGGCACGCGGGACACAAAGAAGTGGCAACTTGCTCTTTGTGCGCGGCGGGCCTGCGCGGTTTTTGGCGCGGGCTTTTATCTGATTTAGTCCGCCATCGTCGGCGTGCCTTGCGCGGGCGGCGTCGTCCAGATGGGCGGCTGCGGCGTCTCTGCATCAGTCGCCGCGGCGTCCGTCGGGCATGCTTCTTCAAGCGCGTGCGCCAGCACTTCGTCAATCGTCTCGACGAGATGTATGTCGAGCACGGCGCGCACCTCCTCCGGCACTTCCACCAAATCCTTCTCGTTGTCCTTCGGCAGAATGAGCGTCGTCACACCGAGCCGGTGCGCGGCGAGCAACTTCTCCTTGATGCCGCCCACGGGCAGCACGCGCCCGCGCAAAGTGATCTCGCCCGTCATCGCTACCTCTTTGCGCACGGGCACGCGCATCAACGCCGACGCCATCGCCGTCGCCAACGTCACGCCGGCCGATGGCCCATCCTTCGGGATCGCACCTTCGGGGATGTGTATGTGCAGATCGCGCTTGCGTATGTGCGCGAGACTCATGCCGAGCCGTTCGGCGCGAGCCTTGATACAGGTCAATGCGGCAGCGGCCGACTCTTGCATAACTTCGCCGAGTTTGCCGGTCAGTTGCACCTGCCCGCGCCCGTTCGTCAACGTCGCTTCGATCTGCAAGACCTCACCGCCGACTTCAGTCCACGCGAGGCCCAGCGCCAGTCCAATCTCGCTCTCGGTCGCCGCGCGCTGTTGGCGAAACTTGATCGGCCCCAGCATCTCGCGCACGCGCTCGGCGTTGACGATCTCCTTGAAGCCTTCGCCCGCGCTCTCCGTGACGAGTTTGCGCGCGAGCTTGCGGCAGCACGAGCCGATCTCGCGCTCGCAGTTGCGCACGCCGGCCTCGCGCGTGTAGGAGCGGATAATTTCCAGTATGCCGTCGTCTGTGAACTCGACCTGTTGGGCGGACAAGCCGCTGCCTTCGGCCTGCTTGGGCACGAGATGGCGTTTGGCGATTTCTAATTTCTCGCGCTCGGTGTAGCCGGATAGCCGCAGTATCTCAAGCCGGTCTTGCAGCGCGGGCGGGATCGTGTGCAGCACATTCGCCGTAGCGATGAAGAAGACCTTCGAGAGATCGTACTCGACATCAAGATAGTGATCTTGGAAAGTGTTGTTCTGCTCCGGGTCTAATACTTCAAGTAGCGCGGCCGATGGGTCGCCGCGAAAATCCGCGCCGAGTTTGTCCACTTCGTCCAACAGGATGAGCGGATTGACCGTGCCCGCCTTCTTCATCATCTGGATAATCTGACCGGGCAGCGCGCCGATGTACGTGCGGCGATGACCGCGCACCTCCGCTTCGTCGCGCACGCCGCCTAGAGATAGGCGCACGAACTTGCGCCCCGTGGCGCGGGCGATGGATTTGCCCAAGCTGGTTTTGCCCACGCCCGGCGGGCCGACGAAGCAGAGGATCGAGCCTTTCGGTTGTTTGACCAACTGCCGGACGGCCAAGTTCTCAAGGATGCGCTCCTTGATCTTCTCCAACCCGAAATGATCGTCGTGCAAAATCTCTTCGGCCTTCTTCAGGTCTTTGATCTCTTTCGACTTCTGTTTCC
>JBBRYU010000022.1:0-29460 GCA_038237345.1 Pyrinomonadales bacterium | reverse complement strand
TCAAGCGCACGCGCATGGCGATCTATCTTGTCGCGACCTCGTCGCAGTATCAGGTGGAGAGGTAAACATTCATGGGCTTAACACGCAGAGACTTCTTCAAACGGACGGGGTGCGCGCTTGGCGCGACGGCCCTGCTGACGGGCCTCGAACAGTTCAGTCTGATCGACGCCTTCGCGCAAGAGCCGACCGCCGTGAGCGATTACAAAGCGCTCGTCTGCATCTTCATGAGCGGCGGCAACGACGGCAACAACACCGTCATCCCGTATGACGATTACAATGTGACGGGTGGTTACGCGGCCGTGCGGACAGGTTCTGGATTAGCCATCCCGCAAGCGGCCCTGTTGCAGATTGCGCCAAATAATTTAGGCGGGATTAAATATGGCTGGCACCCGAATCTATCGCCGGAGCAAGCCGGCGCGGCCGGGACAGCACCGGGATTGTTGCCACTCTGGCAGGCGGGCAGGCTCGCCATCTTGTGCAACGTCGGCACGCTCATTCAGCCGCTTACGCGCACCGTCTATCAGTCCACGCCGAGCGCGCGGCCCTATCAGTTGTTCTCCCACTCGGATCAGGTGACGCAACAACAATCATCGGTCTCGAACACGCCCGCGCAACTCGGCTGGGGCGGGCGCGTCTCAGACGTGCTGGCCAACATCAACGGCCCGGTCCCTCTGCCCATGGTTGTCTCCACCGCCGGCACAAGCCTGTTCACGACGGGCCAGACGACGCGCCCGCTCTCGGTCGCGCCCGCGCCGACCGCGCTCAATCAAGTGTTCGTGCTCGCTAATGACGGCATAACCAATCCTTCGGCAGAACTTACTGCACGTCGCACGGCCTTCGATCAAATTCGCAGCTATGACACCGGCGCGGCGCTCATCAAAGCTTCGAGCGATACGACCGCGCAGGCGCTCTTGACGAGCGCGGCGCTCAGTCAAGACCCGACGCTCACGACCGTCTTTCCCGCGACGACGCTCGGCAATCAATTGAAGCAGATCGCCAAGTTGATCAAGGCGAATCTGACGCAGCCCTCGCTCGGCCTCAAACGGCAAATCTTCTTCTGCACGCTCGGCGGCTTCGACACGCACTCGAACCAGACGAGCGCGGCGCTCGCGGGCGGGCAGGGCAATCTGCTCACGCAACTGAGCCAGGCGATGAATGCGTTCTATGCGGCGACGGTCGAACTTGGCGTCGCGCAGCAAGTGACGACCTTCACGCAGGCGGATTTCGGGCGCACGTTCCAGCCGGCCGGTTCGGGCGCGGCGACGGTCGGCTCGGATCACGGTTGGGGCAATCATCAGTTCATCATGGGCGGTTCGGTCTTGGGCGGGCGTTTCTACGGCACGTTCCCGACGCTTGCGCTCGGCGGCCCCGACGACACGGACACGCGCGGGCGCTGGATACCGACGACTTCAATCGATCAGTATGCCGCCACCCTCGCGCGCTGGTACGGTGTGGCCGACGCGGACATCCCGACGATCTTCCCGTTCGTCGGCCGCTTCGCCACGTCGAATCTCGGCTTCCTCGGCTAAGAGCAGCAGCGGGAAACGCAGAAGTATGAACGCGGAACGATGAATGAGACACAGTTCATCGTTCCGCGTTCCGCCTTCATCATTTAGCTTATGTCGCAGATCAAACGGGTCAAGCTCATCATCATCGCGCTCTTCATCATCGGGGGCGGCGCGGTGCTCATCACCGACAACGCGCTCAACCGGCGCGCGGCGGCTTTCTCCTCAGGGCCGCCGCCCGGTCGCACCGGCGGACCGGGCGAGGACACGTGCGCTGAATGTCATCTGCCCGATGTCACGAGCAGCGGCTCGTTCACTATCGTCGCGCCGCAGACTTACTTGCCCGGTCAGACTTATCAGATCACAGTCCGCCACAACACGACCGATCAGACGCGCCAGCGTTGGGGCTTTGAACTCACCGCGCTCGACGGCGGCGACGAAAAAGCAGGCACGTTACAAACGAACAATGACGGACTGACGCAACTGCGCAGCAACGAAGAGCCGCATCCCACCCGCCAGTACATCGAGCACACGGCGAGCGGCACGTTCGTCGGGCAGCGCAACGGCGCGAGTTGGTCTTTCCAATGGACAGCGCCCGCGCAAAACATCGGCCCCGTCACCTTCTACGCCGCCGGGAATCAGGCCAACAACAACGGCAACAGCGACGGCGATGTCATCTATGCAACCTTCGTCACCGCGCTCCCCGCCACCGATTACACTTTCACTATCACGCCCAACGCGCGCGTCATCGCGCCCGGCGGCACGGCCGTCTACAACTTGCTCGTCACGCCGTCGGGCGGCTTCACCGGCCAAGTCAACCTCAGTCTCGGCGTATTGCCGGCCGGTGTCAGCGCGAGCATCAATCCTTCAGTCATCAATCTCACAGACGCATCGGCACAGGCCGCGACGTTGACCATCAGCACGACGGCCGCCGCGCCGCTCGGCACGATCACCTTGATCCCCAGCGCCTCAAGCGGCGTGCTGGCCCGCTCGGCGCAAGCGACACTGACCATCGCCAGCCCCACGAGCGCAGACCTCGCCGTCACGAGTTCCGATTCGCCCGATCCCATCACGACAGGCGGCAGCCTGACCTATCGCATCGTCGTCACCAACAACGGCCCCGCCGCCGCGACCAACGTGACGCTCACTGATGCGCTGCCCGCGAACGTCAACTTCGTCTCAGCCGCACCCGCGCAAGGGACGTGTACGGGTACGACGACGATCAATTGCGCGCTCGGCTCGCTCGCTGTGAACAGCAGCGCGACCGTCATTGTCGTCGTCCAACCGCAAGCGCCGGGAACGATTAACGACACCGCAAGTGTGACGGGTGCGGAGGCCGACCCGGTCGCGAACAACAACAGCGCGACGACCGGCACGACCGTTACCGCGCCCGCCGCCGGCCCGACGCTGACCGATCCGAACCTGTCCGTTCGCACCGTCGTGAGCGGCTTGAATCAACCGATCACGTTGGCCTTCATCGGCGGCAATGATTTCTTCGTGTTGGAGAAGACGACGGGCAAGGTGCAGCGCATCACGAACGGCGCGCTCGCCAGCACCGTGCTTGACCTGCCCGTCAACTCGAATTCCGAGCGCGGTCTCTTAGGCATCGCTTTGCATCCGAACTTCCCCGCGAACCCGCGCGTCTATCTCTATTGGACGGAGAGCAGCACCGGCGCGGATTCCGCCCTCGTAGACGAGGTGCCCACCGCGCCGCCGCTTGGCAATCGCGTGGACAGTTATCTCTGGAACGGCTCGACGCTGACGTTCGAGCGCAACCTGATCAAACTGCGCGCGTATCAGGCTGATGAGACGACGCATCGCGGCAACCACGACGGCGGCATCATACGCTTCGGCCCCGACGGCAAGCTCTACATCGTCATCGGCGACAACGGCCGGCGCGGCATGTTGCAGAACTTACAGTTCGGCCCGTCCGTCTCGCCGCAGGGGCCGACCGTGCCGGACGATCAATTCGGCGGCCCTGAGCCGGACGACGCGCACCTGACCGGTGTCATCCTGCGCCTCAACGACGATGGCACGACGCCCTCCGACAATCCGTTCTTCAACGCGAACACCGGCCTCACGGGCCAAGCCGCGACAAACGTCAAAAAGGTCTTTGCCTACGGTGTGCGCAATAGCTTCGGCATGGCCTTCGATCCACTCTCCGGCCAACTCTGGACGCAAGAGAACGGCGATGACGCCTTTGACGAGATCAACCGCGTCGAAGCGGGCTTCAACGGCGGTTGGATACAGTTGATGGGGCCGTCGAGCCGCGTGGCGGAGTTCAAAGCGATTGAGGTCGCGCGCGGCAATAGTTTGCAGCAGGCGCGCTGGCCGCCCGACCGTCTGGCCGATACGCCGCAAGCGGCCCTCGCGCGCCTCTTCATGTTGCCCGGCGCACGTTACACCGAGCCGGAGTTCAGTTGGAAATACGCGCTCGCGCCGGCCACCATCGGCTTCGTGCGGGGGCGCGCGCTCGGCCCGCAGTACGAAGGCGATCTGTTCGTCGGCGCGTCGCGCACGACGTTGCTCAACGGTTTCCTGTTCCGCTTCAAACTCGCCGGTGACCGGCGCAGTCTGTCATTCACGGACGCACGCCTCGCCGACAAGGTGGCGGACAACAACGATAAGTTCGACCTGGCCGAGAGCGAGAGCTTGCTCATCGGGCACGACTTCGGCGTGACGACCGACGTGCAGACCGGCCCGAACGGCGACCTCTACATCGTCTCGCTCTCCAACGGCGCGGTCTATGAAATCTCGGCCGCGAAACAGAACACGCTGCAATTCAGCGCGGCGACTTTTGCAGCCGGCGAGGGCAGCGGGCACGCCACCGTCACTGTGATGCGCACGGGCGACACCACCGGCGCAGTCGCAATTGATTACGCGACGGTGGACGATCCGGCCGCCGTGCGTTGCGACGACATCACGACGAAGCCCGGCGTCGCCTTCGCGCGCTGCGACTATGCGACCACCCTTGACACCTTGAACTTTGCGCCCGGCGAGACGAGTAAGACGTTCGACATCCCGTTGATTGACGACGCGCACGTCGAGGGCGCAGAGACCGTCATGCTCCGGCTGACTAATCCAAATGCCGCGACGCTCGGCGCACAAAGCACGACGACACTCACCATCACGGACAACGACGCAGCCGGCGCAGCGAACCCGATCTTCCAGACGCCATTCTTCGTCCGGCAGCAGTATCTGGATTTTCTCTCGCGCGAACCGGAACAGGGTGGCTTCGATGCGTGGCTCGGTGTTTTGAATAACTGCCCAGATGTGAATAACCTCGACCCGAACGCTCCGTCGGCGCAGTGTGACCGCATCAACGTCTCGTCATCGTTCTTCGGCTCGCAGGAATTTCGCATCAAAGGCTACTTCGTCTTCCTGTTCTACAAGGTGGCGTTCGGGCGGTTGCCGCAATACGCTGAGATCATCCCGGATTTGCGCACTGTAGCAGGCACGACCAAAACGGAAGTCTATGCCAAAAGGGCCGCGTTCACCGACGCTTTCGCCGGTCGCCTGGAATTCCGGAATCTATATGACGCGCTGCCGAACACCGCGTACGTGAACGCGCTGCTTGACCGCTATCAATTGGCCGCGATCAATACGACCGACCCGGCCAACCCAGACGGGCCAGTGGCGGTCACGCTGACGCGCGCCGATTTGATCAACGCGCTGAACACACAGGCGTTGACCCGCGCCCAAGTGCTACGTGCCGTCGTGCAGAGCCGCGAGGTAGATACGGCCGAGTTCAATCGTGCGTTTGTGGCCATGCAATACTACGGTTACTTGCGGCGCACACCGGATACAGGCGGGTACAATGGCTGGCTCACATATCTGAACACGCACCCGACGGACTTCCGCACGATGGTCAACGGGTTTATGAACTCAATCGAATATCGTCTGCGCTTCGGGAGCGCGAATTAGTTCACGGCTAGTCTATGCGGTTTGAGCGCGCCAGCAATTTGCGACGCGCTCATTTTCTTTCAGCAAAAGCTAAATCGGCACTGATAAGCTTGGTACAGCACTAAGAAATGATCCACGAAGTCACACGAAACCACACGAACCAAAACACACGAACTGTTCGTGCTGTTTCGTGCTGTTTCGTGTGGCTTCGTGGATCATCTTTTTCTGTCTCTGTGCCAACCTCGTCATGGCTGATTTAGTCGTAATTATCTTCAGCGCAGGCCGAGCATGAGCAGGGCCGAGCGGTCGAAGGCTGTGCCGCCGCGCGCGGCCCAAGCGCGATAAGCCGCGAGTTCTGCTTCGCTAACAGGGCGATTGCCGAGGCGCGCGACCGGCGTCTTCTCGAAGGCGTACTCGGTCAGAGGCAGATGCGCCGCGCGGACGTGCAACTGCGTCGCGTCGGCGAGCGCAAGTTCGGCCGTCTCTACGTCGGGGAACAGTTCCTCATAAGCCAGCAGATGCCAGACGGCCGTGCCCGCGTGCTGTTCGACCGCAAGTACGCGCAGCAGGCCGAAGCCGCTCTCAAGCTGGAAGATCAGATCGTCGCCCGGCGCAAACGCTAATGCCATAATGATTCACCCGCGCGCAGTAGCTTAGCATAGGATATTTAGCCACTGACAAACGCGCGCGAGATCGGTAGTATGGGCCGCGCGGAGACAAGCCGATGGGCCAGCCCGAACGGGAGGCGAATCATTACACGACGTTGGGCGTGGCTGCGGATGCGTCGCCGCGCGAGATCGAGCGCGGCTATAAGCGGCTCGCCGCCGCGCATCATCCCGACCGCGGCGGCGACGAAGAGCATATGAAATCGCTCAACGAAGCTTATCGCGTCCTGCACGACGACGAACGCCGCGCCGCTTACGATGCCACGCGGCAACAACCCGCGCGTGTGTTTGTGCCCGTCACCGCGCCTTCAGCCACGGCGGACGCGGTCGGCGGGCGTTTGGTCGGCGCGCTGCTTTGTGTCTTTGGCGGGCTGGTGTTGCTCTGTCTCGTGCGTTTTCAATACGTGGTGTTTCTTTGGCCGCTGGCGTTGCTCGGTTTCGCCGTGATGTTCTTCGGCGTCTGGATGGCGCATGCGGCGCTCGCCTACGCGCGCTCCGGTTTCGCGCCCGCGCATCTCGCGCGCCGCACGGCCTGGGCGCAAGAGACAGTCTTCTGGGCGGCGGTCGTAGGCGGTCTCTACGCGCTCTACTTACTGCTGACTGCAATCTGATGTGAACGATGCTGACCGGACTCGATCTACTTTTTCTCGAAGTCAACAACCTGCAAGACTCGGTTGAGTTTTACCGCTTGCAGTTGGGCTTCGAAGTGGAGAGCATGACGGCCGCGGCCGAGCCGCCGATGGCGACGTTGCGCGCGGGGGCTCTGCGCTTGATGCTCGCCGAGCAACCGCTCACGATGGCGCGGCGCGGGCGCGGCGTACACTTCTTCATCGGCGTCGGCGACGTGGATGCTTATTATGAACAACTGCGTGCGCGCGACATAGAAGTCGCGCCGCCGTGCGACGAAGGTTGGGGCGGGCGTTTCGTAACAATCGAAGACCCGGATCGCTATCGCTTCTTCTTCGTCACGTGGCACGAGGGCACGCAAGCAGAGACAAACGGCCGGCACAGCCCTTTCAGCGAGCAACGATCATGAGACAGCAAAGAGAGACCCGCAGGATCAAGACCACCCTCTCGTGCAACTGGGGCGTGACAGAAGACTGTCCGCGCAACGGCATGATCACCAGCCTCAGTCCGAAAGGCTGCTTCGTGCAGACAAAGGCCGCCATCAGCGAGGGCGCAAAACTCTTCATCAACTGTTGGCTGCCCTCGCGCCGTTGGTTTCCCCTACGTGGTCAGATCGCCTACCACCTCCCCCGCGTCGGCTTCGGCCTCACCTTCAACGATCTTACCAACAACGATCATGAGATGCTTAACCTGCTAATCGATTATTATGAGTCGGAACGACACTTGGCAGCACCATCTGAAGAGGATGACGAAGGCGAAAATGACGAGGGCCGCCATGCCTGAATGACGGCCCTCGTTGGCGCAGGCAGCGGTAAAGGGATAAAGGAGAACCCTCTACCCCAGCCCTGCGATGTCGCTCTAGTGTGGTTATTTGGTCTCGGACATAGCAGCGATATAGCAGCCGTGCGCCGTCGCGCTCAAGGGGTCTTTCGCCATCCGTACATCCGAAATCTCGATGGGGAACTCGCCGCCCGCGACGAGCATCTGCTCGAACTTTTGCAGGAAGCCGGCCGGTCTGGCCGTGCCGCCCGCCAACACCACCGGCATCGGCCGGTCGATCTTCGGCAGTTGACTTGACGTGCGGAACTCCACGCGTAGTTGATCGATCAACGATTGCAGCACGTCCTCATAGTAGATGTGCAGCGCACGCGAGAGATCGTCTTTGGGCGCGCGGGAGAGATCAAGGTTCTCTTCTTTTTCCAGCCGTACCTTCGTATTGTTCGCCTCACCCAGCACTTCGGTCACGTTGCGATCAATGTAGTCGCCGCCTTTCGGGATGCTGAACGTGATCATTGGCATCGACATGAACGAGACCGACACGTTGCACATGCCGCCGCCGAAGCTGATGCCGATGCCGGTGAAGTTCTCGTCCTGCAGCTCGGAGAAGATCACCGCCTGGCCTTCATTCAATGGCTTCGCGTTGTAACCGAGGCTTTGCAGGAAACTCTTCAGCACGGCTTGGTGATAGACGAGCTTGCCGTTGACGCCCTCGCCCTTGCCGGGCACGCTGTAATAAAGCACCTCGTTCCGGCGCGCACGCGGCACAAGCCGCTGCACGATCAGTTGCAGGATGTGCTGGCTGTGTTGCTCCTGTGGGTTCAAGAGGCCGTCGCGCATCGGGCGGCGTGCGTCTACATTCATGAAGCTGGCGAGAAAGTCTGTGTCGTTGCCGTAGACGTAGATGTGCTTGCAGTTGCGCTCATAGACCATCTGCTTCTGCTTGAGCAGGCTCTCGATCATGTCCGACGCGGGCACGGCGACGAACGCATTCAATTCACGCCGCGCGACTTTGCGGTCGGCGCTGTCGGCGACGACGATGCGGCTCGTGCCGATGTCGAGTCCGACCGCACTCAACTTGGGCACGAGTTGTTCGACCTTAACCCCTTGCGGCTGATTCTTTTCTTGATTTCTCTCTTCCATGACGTTCTCCTTTTTTAAGTAGGCGGGAGACGGTGGTTCAGGCGACCGCCTCTCGGTTGTCAGTGTTAACGTTGCGCGTGCGACTCACCTCGACCTCAGCAGGCATCGAGGCGCGGAGCTTACGCGCCAACTCCATCTGTTGCCGGTAACGCTCACGCATTTGCCGGCGTAAATTATCGGGTCTGGTATTGACGGCGGCCGCGCGCCGGTCGAACTCTGCGGCCGCTGCGACCGCGCCGGGCCACATCGCGCCGCCAAGCTGCGCGACGATGTCGTCATCGTAGGTGAAGCCGAACTCGCTGATCGCAACGGGCGCGATCTGATATTTGTCCGACAAGCCCATCGCGGCGAACGGGAAGTTGTGCGCCCAGTCGTGGTGATAACAGACGCGCATGTTGTCGGGATTGACCGAGACGAGACCATGCACGACGCAATCGGCGTCGTCGATCTGATAGCGGCTGCGCAGGATTTGCGTGAGCAGCCGCCCGGCGACGAGTTGCGCTTCGGTCAACTGTTCCGCGTGCGCGTCGCTGCGCGTCTCGAAGCAGACGCCGAGAAAGCTCTCGTTCAAACCGACGTAGACGCCTTGTTTGTCCGCCCAGACGGAATGACCGGCGTGGTTCGCTGCCTGCTCGTCGCGCACGATACGATAGATTTGACCGAAGCGGTCGATCACGTAGTTGTAAGCTCGTTTGCGCTGGACGAACTGCAATAGCCCGCGCGTGTGCGTCTCGATGGACTCGTTGTTGTCGGCGGTGAACTCGACCAGATCGCTCTCTGACGTGTGATAAACGATACCGATAGGATCGCGATGCGCTGCGCTTTGCGCACTTGTTTTATCGTCGGCGTGGGACAGCACGTAATAGGCGCGCTGGTGGTTGTCCGTCTCGTATTCAGTGGAGATGCGCCCGCCGTTGCTATAGCGTTCGTAGTTATCCTTGTGCTCAACCTGCCAAACTTTTTCCGGCTTGTAGTCGGGCAAATAGTTCGTTGTAGGCTGGGCGTAGACGACGCCGAGACCGCCGCCGCGCGTGTCGGTCTGCTTTGCCGTGCCGTAACGCTGCGCGAGATAGCCGTTGACGTGATGCGCCGACCATAAGGTCGCCGAGTAAATGCCGCAGATGAGCAGTGCGACGAGCGCGAGACCGGCGGCGTGGAAGACGTGGCGCGCTTGATAGAAACCGAAATAGATGCGCGCGGCGCGCGGCGCTTTGTGTTGGTTTAGCAGCTGCAGACGCTCGCGTGCGCTGGCCGGGAGTTGCCGGTTGATCTCCTGCACGATGAGCCGATAGAGCAGCAGATCGAGCAGGCGGGCGTAGTGCTTCGCGTAGAGCCGCGAACGCTTGACGAAGAGATGGCGCGCAACCCACCCGTCGAGCTTCGCGGCGCAGGCGGTTTGCAGCGTGAGCGTGTTGTTGAGGAAGCGCAGGCGCACTTCCGGCCGCGCGAAAAAATGCGCGTAACGCTCGACGACTTTCGACTGCCGTAAGGTTGTTTCCGCGACTGGCCTCATAACCTTGTGATTGATGGGGCGGACAGTGACAGGGACGTTTGACACGAGCGGCGTGCGTTATTGCGCTGCCTCTGCGACGAGGAAGTTATCGGCCGCGCCTATGGCGCGCAGTTGTGCGCCATAGCGTGTGGCCTCTGCGCGGCCGGCAAAACGGCCTGTCTGGACGCGATACCACGTGCCGCGCTTCGGCAACTCGACCGCCACGACCTGTGCCGCGAAACCGGCTGCCTGCAAATGCGCCGCGCGCTCGTTCGCTTCCACCGTGTTGTTGAAAGAGCCGACCTGAAGCGTGAACTTGCCGGCGGCATCTAACTGCGACACACGCGCAGGCGCAGGTGTAGGTTGGACTGCGACGGGTTTACGTTGCGCTTCTGTCGGCGCCGTCGGCTTGTCGGCGACAGCCTGCGTCATCTGTACAATGGTGTTCGCCGGCGCGGGCGCAGCTTGGGCAGATTCGTTCGTGCGCTCAGCCCGTGCCGTCGGTTGAGTATGCGCGCTCTGATTGGTCGCTTGATTGCCGGTCGTATTTGCTCGCGCCGCGTGCGCTGACGCGCTGCTGAGCTGCTCGGCTGAACTGGTCATGCCGTTTAGCGCGACGATGAGGGCGATGAAGCCAAGCCCGCACACCAACAGCCACAATGGCGACACGCGCATCAGGCGCACACCTAGGCTGTATGTATCCTGCTCGACGGCGCGGACAATGTCTGCGCGGGTGAACTGCGGCGCGTACTCCGGCGGCATCTGGAATGAACCTGAGTCTGCGAGCGCGGGGGCGGGCTGCCCATCTGAATGTGCTTGTTCTGCGTTGAGCTGCGCCAGCGCAGCAATCTTTACCGGCTCAACTTCCATGCTCGGCACAGGCTGCCCCGCAGCATTTAATTCCAACACCGCGACAGGTTCATGAATCTGCTCCGTTAGCTCATCAGCCTGCGGAAGGGCGAGTACCTCATCAGCTTCGGGCGCGCCGCAGACTGCGATAGGTTGCTCCGGTTGCGCAAACAGTTCGACGGCATGTACCTCTATCGTCTCTGACACCAGCGTGGTCTCGACCGTCCCTGCAATCGACAACGCCTCGAAGGTCGCGCCACAGCGGACGCAGGTCACGCTGGCTTTATTCAGCGTGGGTGCGGTATCAATCAAGCCTTGGCATTGGCACTTCGGACATGTAACGCGCATAAACGAATCTCCCATCAGTCGCCCGGCGGGCGACGCTAGCGGACTAATGCATTTAGCTTGTTTACTGCGTTCAGGGCTATGGTGCTGGTGAGCATGCAGGCGTTAAGCGTGAATTGTCGGGTTAATCGTTTGCAAACTATGGGTAAGATTGGCGGTCAGCAGGTCTCAGGCTGACGCACTATGCATAAGTTGGCCTTGACTCATACACGAAAAGGATATTAAATTAGCAACGATGTTTAAGCAAGTAAAATCTTACTTAACACATCAAGAAAACAACGTGAAAGAGAGGGAAATGACCGATAAGGTGGTCAATCTGACGTTAGGTTCATGGCATTCTGACCTGTCAGACATGGCATTAGAAAGTGGTTATGATAGTAGAGAGCTTAAAATCTAGCAAAAACAGAGTCGGTTGGGCTAGGTCTTAGAGCGGCATGCAGATTGTAAGCGGCTTGGTCGCCTGCCGTCCGCTGCGGGTGACATTGCCTTGCCCATCAAATCCAAACATCAGGTAACGAAATCTCTCTTATGATCTCCGCGAGCAGTCACCGTCTAACGCAGCCGCTCATCTGGCTTTTCATCACGCTGGCCGCCGGTCTGACGGGCATGAGCGCAGCCTACCTCTCGCATTCCGCCGTCAGCGTACCCTTCCTGTTGCTGGCTCTGATCACGATCAACCTCGGCACGCGCATCGCTATCAAGATTCCGCGCGTCGAGGGGCAAGTTAACCTCTCGGCCGCGTTCGTCTTTCTGGCCCTACTGCTCTTTGACGGGGAAGCGGCCATCTTGCTGGCGCTCATAGCCGCAGTCTGCGCGACCCTGCACTTCAGCAAAAAGAAGCTGCAGCTATTGTTCAACGCCGCGCTCGCTACCTTGACCACCGGCCTGCTCGTCTGGGTGTTGCGCCTCTGTTTCGGCTCGCTGATCGCCTTACCGCAGGGCCGCCAGTCCGCAGCACTTCTCATCGTAATCTGCCTCGCCGCCGCCATGCAGTCTCTCTTCCATGCCGGCGTGCTCGCGTTCAACGCGAGCGACGAGCAATCTCTATGGCGCACGTGGGGCCGCGCTTATGGCTGGACGTTTCTCACCTATCTGGCGTTCGCCTCGGCCGCAGGGGGGCTGGCAAAACTCATCGGCCTCGTCGGTTTCTATCCGGCCATCGGTGCGACGGCCGTCATCGCCATGGCGCACTATGCTTACGGCGCTTACTTGAAAGACATGCGCACGTCGGTCGCGCAGGTGCGCCAGATTGAGCAGCGCGTGGCGACGCTTCAGGAGAGCGAAGAGTTATTCCGCAGCGCCTTCGACTACTCGGCTATCGGTATGGCGCTCGTCTCGACTAAGGGGCGTTGGCTGCAAGTCAATCGTTCCCTCTGCGACATACTTGGCTACGAAGAGGACGAACTGCTGACTTCGACTTTCCAGAAGGTGACGCATCCGGACGATCTGGGCGCGGCGCTCGCCCACATCAAGCAGTTACTCAAAGGTCGTGTGCCGACTTACCAGATGGAGAAACGCTACCTGCACAAACAGGGGCATACGGTCTGGGTGCTGTGGAGTGTCTCGCGTGTGCGCGACCGGCACACGGATGCCGTCCATCTCATCTTTCAAGTGCAAGACATCACTGACCGCAAGCGCGCTGAAGAGCGTCTGATGCACGACGCTTTCCACGATGCGCTGACGGGTCTGCCCAACCGCGCGCTCTTCATAGACCACCTCAAACTCTCCATCGCGCGCACACAGCGCACGCCAAACCAGATGTTCGCCGTGCTGTTCCTCGACCTCGACCGCTTCAAGATCATCAACGATAGTCTCGGCCATATGATCGGCGATCAACTGCTCGTCGGCATCGCGCGCCGACTGGAGACTTGCCTGCGGCCCGGCGACACGGTAGCGCGTGTGGGTGGCGATGAGTTCACGATCTTGCTTGAAGATTTGCCCGACGAACCGGAAGCGGTGACGGTGGCGGAGCGCGTGCAAAAAGAGTTGTCCGCGCCGTTCATGCTGAGCGGGCGCGAAGTCTTCACCTCTGTGAGTATCGGCATCGCGCCCAACTCAATTGATTACGATAACCCGGAAGACATCTTGCGCGACGCGGACACGGCGATGTACCGCGCCAAGTCGCTGGGCAAGGCGCGGCACGAAGTCTTCGACAAGGCGATGCACGCGGTCGCGATGAACCTGCTGCACCTTGAGACTGATTTGCGCCGCGCGCTCGAACGGCAGGAGTTTTTCATCCAGTATCAGCCGCTCGTCGCGCTCGATAATTTCTCCTTACGCGGCTTCGAGGCGCTCGTGCGTTGGCAGCATCCGGAGCGCGGGTTGATCTCGCCGATGGACTTCATCCCCGTCGCCGAGGACACGGGCCAGATTCTCTCCATCGGGCAGTGGACGCTGCACGAGGCGTGCCGGCAGATGCGGCGCTGGCAGAAGCGTTACCCGGCCGATCCGCCGCTCTCGATCAGCGTTAACCTGTCGGGGCGACAGTTCGCGCAGCCGAATCTGATTGAGCAGGTCAAGATGATCCTTGAGGACACGAAAATCGACCCACGCTGTCTCAAGCTTGAGATCACCGAGAGCGTCGTGATGGAGAGCATCGACACGGCGACCGATATGCTTCGGCAGTTGCGCGCCCTCGGCGTGCAGCTTTCGATTGACGACTTCGGCACGGGCTATTCGTCGCTCAGTTACTTGCACCGCTTCCCGATTGACACGCTGAAGATCGACCGCTCATTCGTCACGCAGATGGTGGATAATAACGAGAACATAGAGATCGTACGCACCATCGTGATGCTGGCGCAGAATCTGGGCATGGACGTGGTGGCCGAAGGCGTCGAGACGAAAGAGCAGTTAGCGTTGTTGCGCAAACTCGGTTGTGAGAACGGACAGGGCTACTTCTTCTCGCGCCCGGTCAGCGTCGGCGGAGCAGAGAAGATCATTGCAGACACGTACACGCACGCGCAACCGGCGGAGACGGCAGACAACGTCACAGCGATCCGACCGGCCATGGTGGCTTAACAGGGGAGTGAATAGATGAGCGAAAGAAGAAAGGCTGAACGAGTAAATGTCTCGCTCGACGCGCACTGGGAGGGCGTGTTGGCGCAATGCTCCGGTCTGGTCGTCGACCTCAGCAACACCGGTTGTTTCATTCTGACGCCCGATCAGGTGCGGCTGAAAGAGTTGATCCGCATGGAGGTCGAGACGCCGACCGGCGGGACGCTGTACCTGTGGGGCGAGGTCGTCTATCAGGTCAGCGAGATGGGCTTCGCGTTGCGCTTCACCGGCATGACTGACCGGGAAGAAGCGATGCTGCAACTGCTCATCGAGTACGTGCGCGACGCGCAGACCGAATTGCAAGCCTGCCCATAGATTATCAACGGGGCGCGCCACAGCGCACATAATCCCTAGCAATAGGCCAGACCGCGCGGTCTGGCCTATTGCTGTTTTAGGCCGGGTGTTATGATTGTCGCCAACACCGAAGCCGCTTCTTCGCTCGGTCACTCCCGAAACAAATTCAAGCTCTGCGCCGAGAGGGCCAGCAATGCGTTATCTGGAGAACCCGCCGAACCCGTGGCAGGCGATGCACGTCGAATGGATCGGCGAGCCGCCCGAAGCGAAACTCGAAGTCTTTGAAGAAGACGCGACGCGCTCGATCATCACCCACAACAACAGCCCCGACGTGGGCTTCGACTATAGCGTCAACGTCTATCGCGGCTGCGCGCATGCCTGCTCATATTGCTTCTCGCGTCCGACGCACGAGTATCTCGGCTTCGGCGCGGGCACGGATTTCGAGCGCAAGCTAGTCGTCAAGGTGCGCGCCGCCGAACTGCTGCGCGCGGAACTGATGCGCCCGTCGTGGCGCGGCGATGTGCTGGTCTTCTCGTTCACGTCCGATCCTTACGTGCCGCTCGAAGCGCACTACCAACTGACGCGCAAGTGTTTTGAAGTCTGTCTTGAGTTTCGCAACCCCGTCAGCATCATCACCAAGTCGGCGCTCGTGCGCCGCGATCTTGATCTGTTGGTTGAATTAAATAAGGAGGCGGCCGTGGAAGTCTTCTTCACCATCCCGTTCAACGACGCCGCGACGGCCCGCGCGCTTGAGCCTTACGCGCCCGCGCCGGAGCATCGGTTCAATGCGATGCGTCTGCTGTCCGACGCCGGCATCCCCGTCGGCATCGGCATCGCGCCCATCGTCCCGACGCTCAACGACCCGCACATCCCGCAACTCTTAAAACGCGCCCAAGAGGCCGGCGCGCGGCATGCGTTCATGTCGCTCTTGCGTCTGCCGGGCAGCGTCGCGCCTTACTTCGAGCAGCGTCTGCGCGAGCGTCTGCCGACAAAGGCGGAGCGCGTGCTGAACCGGCTGCGGGAGTTGCGCGGCGGCAAACTCAACAGCACTGAGTTCGGCGAGCGCATGCGCGGGCACGGCGAATACTGGCGCATGATCGAGCAGAGTTTCCGCGTCCATTGCCAACGCCTCGGCTTCAACAAGCACGATGAGACCACATACGCCCCGGCGCGGCGCAGCACCTTCCGCCGCCCCACAGCGCAAGGCGCGCTCTTCGAGTGATAGGCAGTTCACCGCAGAGGCGCAGAGGGGCGCAGAGATAATTCAACTCTCTGCGATGCTCTGCGCCAACTCTGCGCCTTTGCGGTGAATTCGCAAGTTTTCTACACCCGATTACAACTTTGTTGAGGCGTTTTCATAGTCGGCACCGCCCGCACAACGAAATCTACTCCAAAAATTTTCGCTTCCGGCCTATAATGGTGCGCGTCCCGTCGCCCAATTTCAAACAGTGCTGTTATCGACGTAAGTTCACACCTAACTGGAGGGAGAACTGATGATCACCATCGGGGATGTGATCCGTGACCGCGAGCCTTACTCCGTGCGCGACACGGCGACGGCGCTTGATGCCGCCGAGTATATGACGAGCCGCAACATCGGCGCGGTCTGCGTGCTGAACGAGGCCGGAAAACTGAGCGGCATCTTCTCGGAGCGCGATCTGCTCCGACGCATCGTCGTGCCCGGCAAAATAGCCGCCGACGTATCGATCCGCGACGTGATGAGCGAGATCGAAGTCGTCATCGAATGTAAAGACACACCGCATCAGGCGCTGGAATTGATGGAGAAGTACAACACGCGCCATCTGCCTGTCGTGCGCGACGAACGTTGGGTCGGCATGCTCTCGATCCGCGACATCATGCGCGTCGAGTTGGGCGAGCGGGGCGACGAGTTGCGCTTGCTACACGAGTACATGCAGATGTGAGCCGCTGTGATTTGCGGCGTTCTGTCCCGCGTGCCGGCGCGCGTGGGCCGCGCCGGCCTGCGATGAAGCCAATGCTGTATCCGATAATTTTGCTGGCGGCGCTCTGCGTTGCGGCTTGCACGCACACGCCGCCGGGTCGCGGCGCGGGCGAGGTGGCGAGCGCGGCAGGGGGAGCGGTGCAGTTCCGCGTCGAGACGGTCGTCGCCAATCTCGCCGTGCCGTGGGCCATTGTCTTCACGCCGGACGGGCGCATGCTGTTCACGGAGCGACCGGGGCGCGTGCGCGTCTATGAGAACGGGAAACTGCGCGCCGAACCGTTGGCGACGATCCCTGATGTCGAGCCGACGGGCGAGAGCGGCTTGATGGGACTGACACTGCACCCGCAGTTCGCGCAGAACCATCTGCTCTATCTCGCCTACGCCTATCGCGGCGACGGACAGCGCGTGCGCGTCGTGCGCTTCCGCGAGACCGGCAACGCGCTGACAGATCGTCAAGTGCTTATCGAAAACCTACCGGCCGCGCAGTTCCACGCCGGCACGCGCCTGCGCTTCGGCCCCGACGGCAAACTCTATATCACGACCGGCGATGCGACCTCGCGCGAGATCGCGCAGCAACTAAACTCGCTCGGCGGCAAGACCTTACGCTTGAACGACGACGGCACAGTCCCGCCCGACAATCCGTTTGTCAATCAACAAGGCGCGCGTCCCGAAATCTGGTCTTACGGCCACCGCAACTCGCAGGGCTTAGACTTTCAGCCGGGCACGAATCTCTTGTTCGAGACCGAGCACGGCCCCTCCGGTTTCGACGGCCCCGGCGGCGGCGACGAAGTAAATATCGTCGAGCGCGGCAAGAACTACGGCTGGCCCACCATTCATCACACACAGACGCGCGCCGGTCTCGAAGCGCCGTTGCTTGAGTACACGCCCGCCGTCGCCCCTGCGGGCGCGACGTTCTATCGCGGCGCAAACGCCAATGGCTTCCCACAGTTCAAAGGCAACTTCTTCTTCACCACCCTGCGCGGCGAGACGCTCATCCGCGTCGTGCTGGACGGCCGCCGCGTCGTCTCACAGGAACGCCTGCTCGACCACCAATACGGCCGCCTCCGCGACGTAATCGAAGGCCCCGACGGCGCGCTCTACTTCGCCACCTCCAACCGCGACGGGCGCGGCAGCCCTGCGCGCGACGACGACCGCATCATGCGCCTCGTGCCCGTGACTGCTGCAATTGTGCCGAAGAATTGACTGGATTAAGCGCCGCTATTTTGCATAGAAACCGCGCTTGGTTCTGACTACTGCTTGGCGGCCTTTGATCTGGATGTTGACGTTGCGCCACCGCCCTTCATAGTTTGTGTCTTTTGGGTTGTAAGCCACGCTGTAGAAGGTGTGCAACTCTGAAGCAACGCGCTGGTAGGCGCCTTCCAAGTCCTCCGCCCGGTCTGCCTTGAAGAGTGTGCCGCCGGTATCGTCCGCGATCTGCTGTAGTTGTTTGCGGGCCGTGACATAAGACTCGTGCGAATCCTGCCCTCGGCGCTTAACTGTGACCTCGTACTCCGTGTCGAAATAGATGGGATAGATGGTCACGTCTTCCTGCGTCATACGCGCTTGCAACTCGTCGAAGGGGTGACGCGCTTCGTAGTTCTCCGAAGAGATGGAATTATCGACGCCGTCAGTCAGCACCACGACGGCTTTGCGTCTCTCCTGTACCTCTTTGAAGAGATCGAGCGTGGCCCACATGGAATCGTAAAAGGCCGTGCCCGAATTGAAATTCTTCATGTGGTCAATGCGGTCTTTCAGAAGCTTGCGGTCGGCGGTGAAATCCGAGATGAGCATGAACTTGCGTGTGAACGCGGCGGCGGCAATGCGCGTGTTCGGATTCAGCGACTCGATGAATTTCTTGGCGGCCTTCTTCATGAGCTTTATGCGGTCTTTCGTGCTGCCGCTCAAGTCTAGGAGCAGCACGACGTTCACGGGGGCGGTGATCGGCTCGAAATGCACGACCTCCTGCGCGACGTTGTCCTCGAATACTTGAAAATCGTCCTTCGTCAGATTGGGGATGAGCTTGCCTGCGGCATCCGTGACTTTGGCATTGAGATTAACCGTGCGAACGTCAACCTTGATGACCTCTTCGCCCGGCGTTAGTTCGCCCTCGTTTGTAGCGGCGAGCGTGGTCCTCGGCGCATTGGCCGCACCGTGACCGGCTACATCAGCCGGCCCCGTCTGCACGCTCTCGTTTATTCTGCTCATCTCGTCCGTCTGTGTCAGCTTGCTAATGTTCGCTACGCCGCCCGTCAACTCCTCGGCCGTTCGACCGCTCGCCAGCGCCAAGCGAGCCGGGTCGTCCGGCACGAGCTCGATTGCGCCGTGGGCGCTACGGAGGATGACGGGCGCGCCTCCCTGCCCGATGCGCCCGTCGAGCGCGTGCGTATTGACCGGCCCGAAAACGACCAGCGGCAGCTTTGACGTGATCGAGCCTTCAATAGATCGCAGCGACAGGTCTGTGCTAGCGGCGGCCGGCAAGTGCAGCGCAATCGCGCCTGTGTCAGTTTCGACGGACATCGCGCCGGTCAGTCCCTTGATGATGACATCCTCCGCGCCGCCGCGCACGGTTAGACTGACGTGGCGTGGCACATAGATCGATAGCTCAATCGGATTATTAGCCGGCGCACGGCGCACGGTAATCTTCAGACCAGCAGGCGCAATCCTTTCGAGGTTGATAGCGGAGTCGAGCGCGCCGCCACTACCAGTAGCCGTCTGGCGCGTTGCGATGACACGCACGCGGTTGCTGTTCCAAGTCTGCACCTGCGTGCGCCCGCTCGTATTTTCGATGACGACTGAGGCGAAGCCCTCGCTCAAGGTACGATCAAAAGGCGGGCTATCGAGGCTACCTGCTTGAGTCACGGCAACTATGGGGGTAAAAGCGTAAAAAATGATCGCCAGCGCGTTGAGCGCCGTGAATGTTGATCTTAGACTGTTTTTCATCATCACCTTCCGAGGCTGGGAGCGGGGTTCAAATTACCGAAGGATTAGTCACACTGAGCGACGCGGCCCGACAGATAAGACAGCTTTTAGGGCGGGACGGCTTTATCCCAAGCAAGCACGGGGCGTAGCTTTGCCTTCAATCTAAATTAAAGACGTTGGAGATGGTCTGAGCGTTAACACCTCAGTCAGGCTGCGCACCGAATTGCGTGCCGCAGGTCTGGTCGTCAGAGTGTGCGCGTAACTTTCGATAGCGAACGGGGCGCGTCTGGGTTCAAGCCTTTCGCATCGGCGAGCAGCGCGGCGAAGAGTTGGGCGGGGATGATGTAGGGGATGGGCGCGAGAAATTCGTCGATGGCGGCGGGCAAGCGCAGGGCGCGCGTGGCGGTGCGGGCGGCTTCGTCGTCGCCGGTGATGGTGAGCGTGTCGGCGCGCAGTTCGTTGAGCCGCGCGAGCAGCGTGCGTGCGCTGTCGAGCGCGCGACCGGGCGCGGCGAAGACAATGACTGGGAAGTGGCGTTCGACCATTGCCAACGGGCCGTGCAGAAAATCGGCGGACGAGAATCTTTCGGCGACGACGTAGCAAGTTTCCATTAGTTTGAGCGCAAACTCGTATGCGTTCGCGTAGAGCAGCCCCCGCCCGACCACGACACAGTTCTCCATGAAGACGTAACGCTCGACAAGTTGCTCGATCTGCGGGCGCAACGCAAGCGCCTCTGCGGCCAGATCGGGAATCGCGGCGAAATCGTGCCGCGCCCACTCGCCGTCGGCCAGCGCCGCCGCGAGCATGTGGAAGTGGAGCAGTTGACCCGTGAACGTCTTCGTCGCCGCGACCGAACGCTCGCGTCCGCCGTGCATCAACAGCGTCTCATCAACGAGGCTCGCCATCGCCGACTGCGGCTCGTTCGTAATCCCGACCGTGTAAGCTCCGCCCGCCCGTGCGTTCTCCAACACACGGTTGATGTCCTCGCCCTCGCCCGATTGCGAGACGCCGACGACGAGCGCGTGTTGCAAATTCAATCGCGCGTTATAAAGCGTATGCACCGATGGGGCGGAGAGCGAGACGGGAATGCCTGTGGCGATCTCGATCAGATAACGACCGAAGAGCGCGGCGTTGTCGGAGCTGCCGCGCGCGACCAACACGATCAGATCGATCTCGCGCTGGCGCAGGAAGCGCCCCAATGCCGCCACCTTCGCGTGCTCCAGCGCAATCGTCTGCCTGAGCGCGTCGGGCTGCTCCGCGATCTCTTGCAGCATCAGCGACAAACTTTTGTCCTCCCGCCGGCGAGTATCAGTTTGCCATCCGCGGCCTGTTTCGAGTAAAAAGGCTCGCGTTCAACGACTTCATCTTAGGGCACGACTGGCGTAGTACAACGACCAGCGCGCGCCGCGCCTACATGCAACGAACAATATGCTTAACACTCTAGCACGAAGCCTTTCGATTCGTCCGGCCGTCGTCTGCTGCGTCATCATCGCTGCTATCACATGCTGCGCGCAGCCCGCCGCGCCCGCGAAGAGCGCGACCGGCGCGGACGACGTGCAAATTATCCCGCGGCCACGACAGTTGAAGAAGACGGGCATAGCGTTTCAGCTAGGGCGCGACGTGAGCCTCGTGCTGGCTGACCCGCGCGCGGAAGATGATCGTTTCGCCGCGCAGGATTTTATAGACGACGTGCGCGCCACCGCCGACCTCACGCTCAAACTGGACAGCCGGCGCGGGCGGCGCGCGATCTTGATCGGCCTGATCGAGAGCGCGCCCATGCAAGCCGCGCTCAAACGCGCGGGCGTGTTTGCGTCGGCGCAACTCGATGATGAAGCTTACGTGTTGAGCGTGGGCGCGGCCGGCGTGATCGTCGCGGGCAAAACGGCGGCGGGTACGTTCTATGGTTTGCAGACGTTGAAGCAACTCGTGCGCGGCAACGGCGCGGACGCTTACATGCCCGGCGTGCAGATTGTTGATTGGCCCGCGCTGCGCTGGCGCGCCGTGTCGGACGACATCAGTCGCGGCCCCGTGCCCACCGTCGAATACATCAAGCGACAGTTGCGCACGGAAGCGATGTACAAGCTCAACATGCACTCGTTCTACATGGAGCACGTGTTCGCGAGCGAAGCGCATCCGCTCGTAGGGCCGCCCGGCGGCGCGCTCACGCCCGCAGAGATCAGAGAGTTGGTTGCCTACGCGCGTCGTTATCACATCGAGCTTGTACCCGAACAGCAGACCTTCGGCCACTTGCATAAAGTGCTGCGGCTCGAACAGTACAACGAGCTGGCCGAGACGCCTTACGGCGATGTGCTTTCGCCGCAGCAGGAGGGCACGTATAAGCTGATCGCCGATTGGTACAAGGAGTTGAACGAGCTTTTCCCCGGTCAGTTCTTCCACATCGGCGCGGACGAGACGTTTGAGTTGGGCGAGGGGCAGAGCCGCGAACAGGTGAAAGCGAAAGGCGTCGGCGCGGTCTACTTCGCGCACCTCAATCGCGTGCGCGAAGTGCTGCGCCCGTACAGACGCCGGCTGATGTTCTGGGGCGACATCGCGCTCAACCATCCCGAGCTGCTCAAAGACGTGCCGCGCGACATGATCGTGATGAATTGGGCTTACGGCGCGCGGGAAGATTTTGGCGCACGCATCAAGCCGTTCAAGGACGCGGGGCTGGAACAGTTCGTCTGTCCCGGCCTGCAGAACTGGAATCAGATTTTTCCGAACGAGGACGCGGCCGTCAAGAACATCACGAACTTCGTGCGCGACGGGCAAGCGGCGGGCGCGCTCGGCATGATGAACACCTCTTGGGATGATGATGGCGAGACGCTTTTCGAGATGACGTGGTACGGCATCGTGCTGGGCGGGGCCGCGTCCTGGCAGCCTGCGCCGTTGGACGCGGCGCAGTTCGATCAAGACTTCGACTGGGCCTTCTTTCGCCGCGAGGGCGACGGCCTTACGCATGCGCTCCGCACGCTTGGCGGCGTCAACACGTTGCTGGGCAAAGGCTCAAGCAATCAGTTGTTCTGGCAAGAGCCGTTCACGGCCGCCTTTCAAGAGCAGGCGCGTGCGTTGCACGACAAAGTGCGCGCGATGCGTTTGAGCGTCGAGGCCGCGGAAGAGACGTTGCGCGCGGGAGGGAGTGAGGCGCGTCGTAACCGCGAGATGATCGCAGCTATGCGCTTGGCCGCCGCGCGCTTCGATCACATGGGGCGACGCATGGAGTTGGTTGAGCAATTCAGCCGCGATTACTGGCAGGCTTATCTGAATCTCGGCGATGCGCGCAAAGTACACCGGTTGAATCGCTACACCGGCGCGATCTACAACGGGCTGCGCGAGATGGCCGAAGAGTTGGGCACGATCAAGGGAGACTATCGCGCGCAGTGGTTGGCGGAGAACCGCGCGTACTGGCTCGAAAGCGTGCTCGCGCGCTACGACTTGGCAACGGCCACTTGGCTCAACAAAAGCAAGGCGCTGCAAGAGGCGTTGCGCGCATACGACGAGAGTAACACCTTGCCCAGCCCCGACGAGTTCGGCCTCGGCGCGCGACCACAGGTTTAACGTGCGCGGCGATAACCGGGGCCGCGCAGGGGCCGGCCCGCGTTCGCGTCGGTGCGTTGGCCTTTGTCCACTTCGAGTTGCCCGTTGACGACGACATACTCGATCCCCTCCGGATATTGATTCGGTTCTTCAAAGGTCGCACGGTCGCGCACACTCGCCGGGTCGAAGAGCGTCAGATCGGCGAACATCCCCGCGCGCACAAGGCCGCGCCCGCGCAGGCCCACGCGCGCGGCCGACGCGCCGGTCATCTTGTGTATGGCCTGTGCCAGCGTCAGCAGATGCTCGTCGCGGACGTAGCGCGCGAGGATGCGCGGGTACGAACCCCAGCCGCGCGGGTGCGACTTCGAGCCGGCGAGCGGCCCGTCGGCCGCGCGTGCGCCGCTGTCCGTGCAGATGTGTACGAAGGGCGACTTGAGGGCCGCGCGCAGATCGTCTTCGGACATCATGAAATAGATCGCGCCGGTCTGGGCTTCGTCGGCGAGGATGAGATCGAAGAGCGCGTCGAGCGGGTCTTTGCCTTGCGCGGTGGCCACCTCTGCGAGCCGCTTGCCCTGCCATTGTTCCAACTCGCGATTTACGACCGAGCCGATCAGCACGCCCTGTGCGCTGCCGCTGCCCAAATAAATGTTCTCCCAATCGCGCGAGTCCGTCGTGATCTCGCGTTTGAGGCGGGCGCGCGTGGCGGGGTCGCGTAGGCGCGCGAGCGTCTGCTGCGTGCCGCCTTCGAGCGCCCACGGCGGCAAGCATGCGCTCAATGCCGTGCTGCCGGCGATGTAAGGATAAACGTCCGCCGTGATGTCGAGACCTTGCGCCTGCGCGGCGGCGATGCGGCGCAACACTTCGGGCATGCGTCCCCAATTTTTTTGATAGGCCGTCTTGAGATGCCAGATTTCGACGGGAATGCGTGCGCGGCGCGCGATCTCGAAGACTTCGGCGAGCGAAGAGTCGAGCGCGTTGGCTTCGCTGCGCTGATGCGTCGCGTAGATGCCGCCGTAACGCCGCGCGACTTTCGCCAGTTCGACGATCTCATCCGTCTTGGCAAAGCGCGCGGGGACGTATTGCAACGAAGTTGAAAGCCCGAGTGCGCCCTGCTGCATCGCTTCGGCGACGAGGCGACGCATCTGTTCCAACTCGGCCGGCGTGGGCGCGCGATTATCAAAGCCGACGACGTAAGCACGCACCTGTGTCGCGCCGACGAACGTACCGAGATTGACACCCATGCCTTGCCGTTCGATGCGCTTAAAATAATCGGCGAGCGTGCGCCAATCCACCGTCAGATTGAAGCGGCGGTAGAACGGCTCGTCCTCTTTGATCAGACGCTCGTTCACCGGCGCAATCGAGCCGCCCTCGCCCGTGATCTCCGTCGTCACGCCCATCATCACTTTGCTCATCGCGCGCGGATCGATCAGCAGATACTGTTCAGACTGGCCCAGCATGTCTATGAAACCCGGTGCGACGACCAACCCGCGCGCATCAACCTCGCGTTTCGCCCGCGCCGTGCGCGGCACGCGCCCGACCGTGATGATGCGGTCGCCGCGCACCGCCACATCCACGCGGAAGCCCGGCGCGCCCGTGCCGTCCACGACGAGACCATGCCTGATGAGCAAGTCGTACTCGGCCGGCGCGGCAGCAAGCGCGGTTAGCGGGCACAAAGCGAGCAGTAGGAGTAGAACAAGCGTGCAGCTTGTCGCGGGTCGAAGCGATGTCATCGAGTCCTCCGAAACGGTTTATCAGCGAGCGCGAATGGCGCTGCATCGTAATGCTTCCGTCGATTCGCTGTCTATAGCGCGTTAAAGAAGATTGCGCGTTGTGCCGGGAGCGCAGGCATCAGGCATCCTGCCTGCCATGAGCGCGCAGCGCGAACAGAGAGACACGCTGATCTCAAGCTTGCATGTCGATAAATGCTTTTGAGCGTGCTGGCGCACGCTTGCAGGCAGGATGCCTGCGCTCCCGGCGGGCAGCCGCCTATTGGCATTGCACTTGGTTGCAGATTGATGGCGATAACCTATAATCGCGATTATCTGGTGCTACATGACTCAAGAGAAAACTGAACAACGAAACGTGCCGCTCGGCATGATTGCGCGTGCGGTCGGCGGCCGGCTCACAGGCGACGAGTCGTTAGCTATCTCCGACGTGACGCACGATTCGCGGCAGGCGCACGCGGGCAGTGTATTCGTCGCCATCGAGGGCGCGCAACTCGACGCGCATCAGTTTATCGCGCAGGTGTTGGCGCAGGGCGCGGGCGGCATCATCTCTGTGCGCGAGCGACCCAGCGACTTCGCGGGCGCGTGGCTGCAAGTCGCGGACGCGCGGGCGGCCATGGCGCTGGCGGCGGCGGCGGTGCAAGGACACCCAGCACGCGAGTTACAACTCGTCGGCGTCACGGGCACGAACGGCAAGACGACGACGGCGCACCTCGTCGCGGCGATGGCTGAAGCGGCCGGGCACAAAGTTGCGCTCTTCGGCACGGTCGGGCACCGCATCGGCGACGAGCGGATCGAGGCACAGCGCACGACGCCGGAAGCGAGCGACCTGCAACGTTACCTGCGCCGGGCAGTGACGGTGGGCTGCGCGGCGGCCGTGATGGAAGCCTCGTCGCAGGCGCTCGATCTGCGTCGCTGCGACGCGCTGGAGTTTGCCTGTGCCATCTTCACGAACCTGACGCGCGATCATCTCGACTATCATCACACGATGGCCGCCTACTTCGACGCCAAGCGTCGTCTCTTCGACGGACGCACGGGTACGAAGCCGCGTGCATCGGTTGTGAATATGGACGATCAATCCGGTGTCGAACTCGCACTGGAAATTGAACGCGGCGGCGGGCACGTGCTGCGTTACGCGCTGAACAATGATGCCGATGTGACAGCGCATGCGCTCGATGTGGGCTTTGGCGGCATGAGTTTTAACTTGCGGACACCGCAGGACGAGCGCGTCGTGAAGTCGCCGCTGGTCGGCCGGTTTCACGTCTATAACATCCTTGCGGCGGTCGCTTGTGGCCTCACCCTCGGTTATGAATTGACTGCGCTGGTGCGGGCGGTGGAAAGTTGCGCGGGCGCACCGGGGCGTTTTGAGCGCGTGGCGCAGGTGGATGGCTTCGCGGTCGTGGTGGACTATGCGCATACAGACGACGCGCTGCTCAATGTCTTACGGACGGCGCGCGAGGTGACGCGCGGGCGCATCCTCACGGTCTTCGGTTGCGGCGGCGACCGTGACCGCTCGAAGCGCGCCCCAATGGGCGAAGCGGCGGCCTCTCTGAGCGACATGATTATTCTCACCTCCGACAATCCGCGCACGGAAGACCCCGAACAGATTTTCGCCGACGCCGAAGTGGGCCTGCGCGCGGTCGGCAAGCCTTACTTGAAGTTCGTTGATCGGCGCACGGCGATCATGCGCGCGATTACTGAAGCGCAAAGCGGCGATTTGGTGCTCGTCGCGGGCAAAGGGCACGAGGATTATCAGATCATCGGCACGCAGACCTTCCACTTCGACGACAAAGAGGTCATCCGTGAAGCGTTGGCCGCACGTCGTAGGGATTGATTTTCGCCGCAGAGCGGCGCACCTGTTTTAACTAATCGCTGTTAGCTCTCATCCGCCGGCTCTTCACGCGCCGTGACCACTTGATTGTTCCGCGACCAGTACCAGTAAACCGGCAGACCAAGCGCGATCAGTCCCAGCCCAACAAACTGTTTCACATTAAGCCCTTGGAATCCGTCCGCAGGGAGAGTGCCGTGCGCCAGTCCACGGAGTTCGGTCAGGGCCAATTTCGGATCGGGCAGCAGCGTAGCGATGAGCAAACAGCCCGTCACGAGCAAAAAGATCACGGGCACGACCGGATAGCCCCACGTGCGGTAGGGCCGTTCGGCGTGCGGCATGCGGCGACGAAAGACGAAGACCGAGGCAATCGCCAGCCCGTAGAAAATCCAGAGCGCGAAAATGGCGTAGTCGGTCAGTTGGTCGTAAGAGCCGGAGAGCGTGAGTATGCCTGCCCAGAAGCCTTGCACCACGAGGGCGCGCACGGGCACGTGCGTGCGTGGGCTAATGTGCGACAGACTCTTAAAGAATAGGCGGTCACGCGCCATCGCGTAAGGGAAACGCCCGCCCGCCAGCACGGACGTATGGAGTGCGCCGAAGGAAGAGGTCATCAGTGCGGCCGAGATCAACATGACGGTCAACGGCCCCAAAAAGCGCCGGGCGACTTCGGCCGCGACGGACGCCTTCTCGGCGGGCACGTTAGCAATCTCGGTTGGCGTCAACACGTAGAAGTACGCAACGTTGACAAAGACGTAGAGCGCGCCGACGACGAGCATGCCGATGAAAAAGGCGCGGGGTAGATTGCGCTGTGGGTCGCGCACCTCGCCGGAGAGCGGCGCGACATTGTTCCAGCCATCGTAGGCCCAGAGCGCGCCGAGCATCGCCGCGCCAAAGCCTGCTATCCCGCCCCGTGCCGTTGCGCTCACGCCTTCGCATGCGCCCGCCGCGTTGGCCAACGCGTAGTGCCCCCAATCGCCACGCGCCAGCAGCACCGCGCCGACGCCGACCGCCAGCACGAGCGCGACCTTGATGACCGTTAAAATTGAGGCCACGTTGCCGCTCAATGCGACCGCACCACAGTTGATGAGCGTCGTGATGGCGAGCGCAGCGAGGGCGACCAATTGCAAGTAGCCAAAAGAAAGCTCATGGCCAAGCAGGGGTAGCTTGAAAAAAATTCTGTCGAGCGCACCGTGCATCAGGTCATTCAAGAAGATGGCGAAGCCGATGGCGAGCGCGGCCTGCGAGCCGGTGCGCGCGATGAAGAATTGCGTCCAGCCGAAGAGGAAGCCCCAACGGCGACCGTAAGCCTCGCGGATGAAGACGTACTCGCCGCCCGCGCGCGGCATCATGGCGCACAACTCCGCGTAGGTGAGCGCGCCGGCGAGCGACAACAAGCCGGCCACGATCCAGACCGCGATCACGCGCCCCGGCGTGCCCACGTTGCACGTCATCACGCGCGTCTTCAAAAAGACGCCCGTGCCGATCATGTTGGCGATGTTGACCGAAGTCGCGGCCGTCAAGCCCAGCCCGCGCACGAGCGTCACATTGTTTGCTGCCATAGCCGTTTCATCCCGCGTCTGTTACCAGATTTCATTCGTCAACAAGTCGTCGTAAGTGTCACGTTTGCGCGCCAACTCAAACTCACCACCGGCGTGCGTCATGACGGCGGCGGGGAGCGGGCGACCGTTGTAGGGGAACGACTGCGAGAGCGAGTACGCGCCCGTGTTCAAGAGCGCGAGAACTTCGCCGGGGCGCACGTCCGTTGGCAGCAGGCGATAATCGGGCAACTTGCCGCCGCCTTCGATGTCGAAGTAAACGTCGCCGGAATCGCAGAGCGGCCCCGCCACTTTGTAAGCGATGTCGTGCGGCGCGTCGGCCCGCGCGGCGGAGATGAGATGGTAGTACCACTTGTAGCTGACCATCGAGAGCATCAGGTTGAAACCGGCGTCGGTCAATAGCCACACGTCGCCAGTCTCAGGCCGGCGTTTGATGTTGCGCACGGTCGTGAGCACTGTGCCAGCGTCGGCGATGACGCTGCGCCCGGGTTCGAGTAGGATCGTGATGCGCTCAAGCAGATGCTCCGCATTGGCCGCGCGCGCCGATACGCGCGCCGCTGCGAGCGCCGCGTCGAGCACGGCCGCCGGTTTGAGATTGGCGCCGAGCATGGCGCGCTCTTCTTCAGGGAGTTGTGCCGCCTGTGAACGGTCGCGCAGGTAATTTACCGGGATGCCGCCGCCGAGATTGATGTGCGCGAGCGTGTGGCCGGTCTCGCGTTGGAGCGTGACGAGATGTTCCCACATCGTCTTGAAGGCGGCGGCGAACGGTTCGAGGTCGGGCGTCTGCGAGCCGACGTGTATGTGTATGCCGCCGACGTTGAGCAGATCAGGGAACGACAGCGCGCGGCGAAAAGCGGCGAGCACTTCGGACGAAGTCATGCCGAACTTCGAGGTCAGGAGCGCGGTCTGCAAGCCGATGTGTGAGCGCGTACCAATCTCGGGGACGAGTCGCAGCGTGATATTTGCGCGCTTGTTTTGTCGCCGCGCGGCGGCCGCCACTAATTCAATCTCATAAAGCGAATCGACGTTGATCGAAAAGATGCCTGCGCCGACGGCCTCATCGAGTTCTTCGTCGGTCTTGCTCGTGCCGTTGAAGATGATCTGGTCGGGGCGAAAGCCCGCGCGCAGTGCCTTGAAGAGTTCGCCGCCACTGTTGACTTCGATGTCGATGCCGGCAGCGCGCACGGTGGTCAGCACGGCCATGTTCGAGTTGGCCTTCGAGGCGTAATAGAATCTGACCGGATGGTTGACGGTCTCCGCCGCTTGTTTCAGGCGCGCGACGTTCGCC
>JBBRYU010000021.1:0-30285 GCA_038237345.1 Pyrinomonadales bacterium | reverse complement strand
CCCGCCGCGTCGAATCAGCCTTACGACATACGCGACGTGATCCATCCGGTCGTGGACGACAACTATTTTTTTGAAGTCCACGCACAGTACGCGCCGAACATCGTCGTCGGCTTCGCGCGGCTCGCGGGCCGCAGCGTCGGCATCGTCGCCAACCAACCTGCTTATCTCGCGGGCGTGCTGGACATCGACGCTTCTGTCAAAGCCGCGCGCTTCGTGCGCTTCTGCGATTGCTTCAACATCCCGCTCATCACGTTCGAGGACGTGCCCGGCTTCCTGCCCGGCGTGCGCCAAGAGCATGGCGGCATCATCCGCCACGGCGCAAAACTGCTCTACGCCTTCGCCGAAGCGACCGTGCCCAAAATCACCGTCATCACGCGCAAGGCCTACGGCGGCGCATACTGCGTCATGGCCTCGAAGCACATACGCACCGACATCAACCTCGCCTGGCCCACCGCCGAGATCGCCGTCATGGGCGCGGAGGGCGCGGTCGGGGTGCTGTACCGCCGCGAGATCAACGATGCCGCCGACCAAACACAGGCCCGCGCCGCGCGCGTCGCCGAGTTCGAGGAAAAATTCGCCAACCCTTACATCGCCGCCGAACGAGGCTTCATAGACGAGATCATCGAACCCGCACAGACGCGCCCCAAACTAATCAACGCGCTTGCCTTGCTTGAAAACAAACGCGATACGAACCCACCGAAGAAGCACGGCAATATTCCGCTTTAGTGCCTCGCAGGCGAAATAAAGCGGGCGGCGAGTTTGTTAACTCGCCGCCCGCTTTCACTTATGCCCTTGAGAAATACTACGCTGCTTTCGGCTGCGCAGGTTTATTCTCACGCAGCAGTTCGAGCGCCTTCTTGAGTTGCGTGTCTTCGGGTTGTTGTTTGGGCGAGGCGGCTTCGGGCGCGACCTCGCGCTTGTCGCCGGACTGTGGCGCGGGGCGCGTGATGGCGTCGTCGTCGTTGCCGGTCAGGTCGTCGGGATCAATCGCCGCGGCCAGTTCAGGTCGTTTGACTTCAACCAAGGGCGTGACGCCTGTGCCCAAGAAAGCTTTGCCGCTACCCGATGCCCATTTGACGGTGGTGAGCAGCAGGCCGTCGCCGTTGCGCAAGGGGAAGAGTTGCTGCTCCGCGCCCGCGCCAAAGCTCTTCTCGCCGAGCACATCGCCGCGCTTGCGCTCGATGAAAGCGGAAGCGACGATTTCCGCCGCGCCCGCCGTCCCGCGATCAATCAACACGACGACGGGGCCGTCGAAGATCGCCAGCTTCGGCTCGGCCGTCATAGTCTTCAGAGTCTTGCCGCCGCGCCCCACTTGTTGCGCGAGCGCGCCGTCGCGTATGAAGAGGTTCGCCACCTTCACGCCTTCCGCGAGCGTGCCGCCCGCGACACTGCGCAGGTCTAAGACAAATTTTTGCGCGCCCTGCTTCTGCAACTCCTGCACCCGCTTCTGCACGTCCGCCGCTTCGCCTTCGGCCAGACTGTTAACGCGCACCACGCCGATCTTCCCTGTCTCCATGCGCGCTTCAGATGGCGGTGTCACCAGCGGCGCACGCTTGACGGCGACGGTCAGAGGACGCGTGGCCGCGCGCAAGATGCGTAGTTTGACCTCTGAGCCGGATGCGCCGTTCAGCAACTGCTTGGCGTCGTAGAGCGAGATGTCGCGCGTCGCCTTGTTGTCTATGTACTCGATGATGTCGCCGGCCTGCACGCCTGCTTGCTCGGCGGGGCCGCCCTTGGTCGGTGCGATCACGTAGAGGTAAGACGCGACCTGCGACAGTTCCGCGCCGATACCGACCTGACTCTTATCCACGTTCGCGCGGAAGTCGCGCACCTGATCGACCGTTAAGTAAGTCGAATAAGGATCGAGACCATAGGCGAGACCGCGCAGCGCGCCCGCGCGCACTTTGTTTAGATCAGGCTCGTCTACATAGTCGTCGCGTATGTGTTGTAGGACGTTCTCGAAGATGCGCAACTGCGCGCCCGGATCATTTTGCTGTTGGGCGCGTGTCAGCATCCAGCCGCCGATCACGGAATAGATGGCGAGCGTCGCGGAGAAGACGACGATGGCAAACTTGCTGCGAAATGACATCAAATGACTCCTGACTTTGCTGCGATCCACTGCCCGCCTTACTGACAGGCGTTTATGAACAGGTTTGGCCGGCCTGCAAAAGGCTAACACGGCTCAGCGCGATGATACAGGAGCGCGTTGTGCGCCGCAAGAAACACGCGCGCTTTGGCGTGCGCCCGAACGCTTGCGTTATACTCACCCGCGCCGAAGCGCGACAAGATGCCGCTGGCAAATATGAACAACGAATCAGAGGCTAAAGTAAGCGTTGCTGTCCCTGCGCCCGGCCGACTATTGGCGCTCGATCTGGGCACGCGGCGCGTCGGCGTTGCCGTCTCGGACGAACTGCGCCTGACTGTGCGTCCGCTCCCTGCGCTGCAAAGGAGCAACTGGAAAAAACTGTTGCGCGAAATCAGCGAACTGCGCGCGCAGTTTGACGCACAAGGGGTGGTCGTGGGTTTGCCGCTCCGTCTGGATGGAACAGAAGGAGATGCAGCTACGGAAGCGCGCCGCATCGCCCGCAACTTGAAGTTGTCGCTTGGCGTACACATCTTTTTGCAGGACGAGCGACTCACCTCGCATGAAGCGGAGGCAAGTTTACGCGCCGAGCGCTGCGCTGAAAGCGCCTTGAAGGAGCGCGTTGACAGCGCCGCCGCTGCGCTCATTCTGCGCGATTATCTGGCGCAGGCCCGGGTTTGAATGACATGTGCTTTAGTTAGGCTACGTGTTTACAATTTTATTTCTCGCATTTCTTTCTTAGCCGATGAAATTCATCAGAGTCCTTCTTTTGTTTGTGGTACTTGTTGCCCTCGCGGGCGGCGTCTTAGCGCTTTGGCTGCGGCGGGAGTTGCACGCACCAATGAGCCACCGCCACGCGAGTGAGTACATAGAGATTCCACGCGGTTCATCCACAGACGAAATAATCGCGACACTGCACCAAGCAGGCGTTATCAGACGAGAGTGGCCCCTGCGTTCGTATATCAAGCTAACGAATGCCGCGCCGCGTCTCAAGGCCGGAGAATATCGCTTCCCATCCCCTATCTCACCGCTCGTCGTGTTGCGTAAGCTTGAAGAAGGCGAGCAACGCCTGGGGCGCTTCACCGTCATCGAAGGCTGGACGCGCTGGGACATCGCTAACGCCATGACCCGTCTGCCAGAGCTAAAACTCGTCGACGCCACGGCAGCGCTCGCGCTCATGGACGACACCAGCGCGATCAGCGATCTCGATCCGCAGGCGCGCAATCTCGAAGGTTATCTATATCCTGACACGTACAGTTTTCCGCCCAACACCACCCCACGCGAGATGATCGCGCAGATGGTAAGGCGGTTTCGCCAGGTCTGGGAGGGCGAACTAGCCGCAACGGCTCGCGCGCAAGGTAAGGGCGTACATGAAATCGTGACTGTCGCGTCGCTTATCGAGACCGAAGCTAAGCTGAAGGATGAGCGGCCGTTGATGGCATCGGTTGTCTATAACCGTCTGCGGCGCAACATCCCCCTCGGTATTGACTCGACGATCATCTACGCCTCGAAGTTGGCCGGCAAGTGGCGCTACGATGGTAAGGTCTATCAAAGCGATCTTGATCGCGATTCGCCCTATAACACGCGCCAGCATACGGGCCTCCCACCGGGCCCGATAGCCTCGCCCCATGTACGCTCGCTCTCGGCCGCGATCACACCGGCCCAGACTGACTATCTCTATTATGTCCGCGAGCCTGCACGCGACGATGGCGCGCACAATTTCTACACCAACGATGCCGACTTCGGGCGTGGCGTACAAGCGTTACGCGACTGGGAGCATCAGCGCGATGCGCAGAGCAATGCAGGCTCAGCTAACCACTGATACGCTCGCTGCCTGCTGCTCTACTTCTCCCCTACTCTTGAATTCGTCGATACGTTGCTCTATTCTTCCCCTGTCTTCCGTATGAATAATGCTAACTTGCGCCGAGAGCTTTCCAATCAGGGTGGGGTGTACATGATGAAACTGCTGCTATCTTGCTTGCTCATCTTTGGCGCGGCGGCGCTGACCGCGCAAGCACAGGACAATCAGGGCAAGGGCGTCGATAATCAGACAGGTCGCATACGCGATAACGGCAGTGACCGCGCGCCGGGCAGTAACGGGCGCAACCAAAGCGTGGGCACCGGCCGCGGCAAAGACTTCGGCGGCGGGCGAACACCGCTCATACCGCAGTTGCCTAACCCGTATCGCTTCACTGCGCGTCGCGACGCCGTGCTAAACGCCGTGCGCGAATTGATGAGCGAGCGCAAACTCATCCTCGATACCACTGTGTCGAAGGCGGAGGAAGGCATCCTGATTACGCAACCCTATAGATTCGTTAAAGGTACCGTCATCGCCCTGACCGAGTTAAATCGCTATGCCGACCCGCTGACAGACACCACGCGCGCTTGGTCACAGGGGCGTTATACGTTCATTGTAGAGATACAGCCGATAGACGGCGTGAACACTAATGTGTCCCTCAACGCGCGTATCGAAGGGCGCAGCGACGGCGCGGCCGGGGGTGAGTGGATCAGCTTGCGTAGTAACGGGACGGCTGAGCAAGAGTTCTTGGGCGCGCTCATCGAAAAAATCACAGGCATGTCCGTGCCGGGCCATACTCCGCGCCCATAGGAGACAGCCCAGCAAAGAGAAGCCTCCTATTTCTCTCATTTAGTCAATCTTGGCTAAGAAAACCGTCGAACCCAGAGCTAATAAGAAATCCAATGACCATGTCAGACGAAGCCGCGCACGATGTTGACTATATGGCAGCCGGTGAAGAGCGTGCGACATGGACAAAAGTGGGAGCAGGCATTTGCGCTCTGCTTGTGACCAGCACTCTGCTCGGCGGTTTTTTCGTCTTGCACAGACAGCATCAACAGCAGACGACTGCTGCGCAACAGGCCGCTGCTGCCGTTAAGAAGAACGCTGCTGTCGAAGCGCAGATATTTGAGAATGAAGCTCAACTCAAAGGCGGGAATGCGTTGATTGGTGGACTTGTCCGCAACACATCGAATGCGAGAATTGATGATCTGAGCGTAGAAATTCAATTGATCCCACGCGCGGGCGAAAACTTTAAGCTTGAGCAGATCAAGTTGCAACCGGCCAACTTGAACCCCGGCGAAGAGGGTCACTATTCGCTCACCGTGCCATCGCACCAGTGGAGCGCGACACGCCTCGTGCGGCTGCTTAGTTCAACCCGTGCGGCTGAGATTGCATTCAAGTCGCAGCTCGGCGAGCGCCGGCCACTCGAATCAACGCCACAAGGTGTGAAGGTCATTGTTTTGCCAAGGCCGAGAGGCAAAGGGGATGAGTTTCTGAATACTCCCGACAACCCCATCCCCATCAGATAAATCCGCATGCTCAGGGAATACTTTACGAGTCGGCACGTCGACACAGGCTAAGGGAAATACTGAAGCGATGCAGGTTTATTAGTTAGATGACGACACCTAGCTTACTGTCGGCTTTATTCATGTAAGACGGACAACCTCTGCGCGCCCGCTATCGTCACAATGCTTGCATACATTGCGGAGTCGTCTATTGCGGCTGATTGTTTTGGCGGCGCATAATTCAACATCAGTTCACTCATATCAGGTAAGACCTTGATGCTTCGTTACAGCTTTCTATTTCTGTTACTCTGCGGACTATTCACCGTTGCCGTAATGGCTCAAAGTTCTCAGCATGTCAATAATACCGAACCCTCATCGGCTGACCATGACAGTACGGGTGCGCCTGTGCAAGAGCATCAGGAAATGCTCAAGGAGCTTGAGATCAAGCGGGCCGAGGGTACGCACAAGCAAAACATCGAGCGGGCGAAGGAGGGCGTGCAACTCTCTGTTGAGTTACACAATACTTACACGCAACAGAAAGCACTCGACCCGGCCGGACTCAAGAAGCTTGGCCGGATGGAGAAATTGACCCGCCAGCTACGCAGTGAGTCCGGCGGGGGTGACGATGCTGAACGGTTAAAAGACCCGCCGGCAGATCTAGCCGCAACGCTCGCGCGCATGGCCGATCTCGCGGAAGAGTTATGCAAGTGTGTGGAGAAGACGCCGCGTCAAGTGGTCTCAGTCAGCGTCATCGCACAGACGAACGAGTTACTTGAACTCATTCGTCTCGCTCGTAGTTTCACAAACTAGTCAGCCACACAGCATGACATTGCGCAAACCACGCACTCTATCTCCCCGCTTACGCTGGCTGCTCCTCCTGCCCGGACTGTTGCTTGTAGGGCTATCGCCCTTCCGCCCCATGGGCGCACAACAGGAAGATGAAGTAGTGCGCGTCAACAGCGATCTCGTGGTGCTGAATGTAACTGTCACGGATAAGCGTGGCGCGTTCGTTCATGGGTTGAAGCGGGCCGATTTTAGAGTAATGGAAGATGGGCAGGAGCAGACGATCTCCGGCTTCGGCATGGAAGAGACGCCATTTGCGGCGGCGCTGCTGCTCGATATTTCCGGCAGCATGGCGGGGCGCTTATCCCTAGCCCGCTCGGCCGCGATACGCTTCCTCGACGGGCTGCGCCCCGACGACAACGTCGCCGTCTATAGTTTCCACACTGAAGTCCGACAGGTGCAGGACTTCGCCTTCACACATGATCTTAATCCGGTCGTCTTCGATCTAAATGCACAGGGGATGACCGTGTTGAATGACGCTGTCATACGAGCCGCACGCGACCTCGCCGCGCGCACGGAAAAACGGCGCGCCATCGTTATCCTATCGGATGGAGCGGACACGCATAGCGCCGCCTCGACCGACAAAGCCTTGAACATCGCGCTCGCTGCCGGCACTACGCTCTATGCGGTCGATCTTTCTGACCGGAACGCGCCCCGGGCGGATACTATGAGCGGCTCAGCCGCCCTCACACATTTCGCAACGCGCAGTGGCGGGCGCTATCTGCCGACGCCGGGCGGGCAGGAATTACGCGCCGCCTTCGCCGCAGTCGTCGAAGAACTCAGCAATCAATACACAATCAGCTACCGCCCGACAAATCGCGTACGCGACGGCCGCTGGCGCGCAGTTGAGATCAAACTGGCGCGGACCGATGCGCTCGTGCGTACACGGCGCGGCTATCGTGCGCCGAAAGCCTGAGTTATGTTAGTCACCAAATGAGGGCGAACATAATCCACAGCCAAGCATGTTGAAGAGGCCGATCCGAGCATTCGTGCAAGCGAGGCGATTTGTGCGGCGTAAGCCATTTCAGGTCGCGCACGCGCCGCCAGTTCGTCGGGCGACTCATTGTTCACTCTATCTTCACTCCGTAACCTAAACCGTCGCCCACCGGCAACACCACGGCGCGTAGTTGCGGATGGCGCACGAAGCGCTGGTTGAACAGACGTAACGCCTGCGTCGAAGCGGTTTGCTCTGCCGCGCGCACATCACCTGCCACTTGCCCGCCCCAGAGCAGGTTGTCTGCGACCACAACGCCGCCCAAACGCAGTAGCGGCAACGCCGCTTCGAAATAGGCCTCGTACTCCTCTTTAACCGCGTCGAGATAGACGAGATCGAATGTCTCGGTCAGACGCGGCAACACATCGAGCGCGCGTCCCCGCTCGATGCGTACACGCTCACGCATCCCGGCGCGAGTGAAATAATCTTCCGCGCGGGCGATCATCTCATCGCTCGGCTCAATGGTCACGACCAGCCCATCTGCCGCCATCCCGCGCAGCAAATGAATGACGGAATAACCGATGGCCATGCCGATCTCCAGCACACGTTGCGCGGCCATGGCCCGCGCAGCGATTTCCAGAAACAGCGCGACCTCGCGATCTGCGATGGGCACGCGCTGCTCGGCAGCGTAAGCCTCCATCTCCGCCAACAGCCCCGTATTTGGCGGGTGCAATTGCTCAAGGTAATCGGCCTGCTCGCGTTGAATGATCGCGTCAATTTTTGCTTTCATATAATTCGCTTCGACGACGGGTTAGGCCACAACGAGAGCGGCAAGTCTAAACGCAACGTCGGCTTTAACGCAATCAAGCGGCGTGGGCCTTGCCGTTGCATCTGGCGAACAATCAGATCAACACAGAGAACACGGAGTTAGCCTCTTTGTTCTCGCTGTTACTTCTATGGCCTCTGTGTTAAATATTTTCTCTCGCCAAGCTGAACGCTTGATTCAATCCGCGCGTTGCGCCGTCTCTTTATTTCTTTTGGCTTAGTGCCGTGCGAAAGCGGACATCTCACGTGCTACTACAGGCGAACCTTTCATGTGTTACCGACACAGCCGAAGACTCTTCTTGACAATAATTCAGCAACGGGCATATCGTGTGCTTGTCCTTAAGCATGGCGCTCATTGGTGTTCATCTCGCGCCACCAATCATAGGCGTATAACCATATGCGAGGGTTCAGAATTATGGCATATGTGCGTGCTACCTTCAGTCTAGCAGTCGTCTTGTGTCTGCTCAGCAGCGGACTCGCTCAACAACCGCAAAGTGGCCAACCTAAGCCGGGAAAAACATCGCCCCCGCTTTCCGATGAGGAAGCAGGGTTAATCGCCCAGCAAAAGAAACTAGCGATTCCTCGCGTATATGGTTTTACAGAACAGCTTTTGGCGCTGCGGAACACTAAGATCAAAACTAAGGCGCTCACTCGCCTGGCTGATTTATTCTGGAAGACGGATGAGCCATACGCACGCCAACTCTTTACCAAAGCACTTGAGTTGTGCGCCCCCAAAAGCGGAACCCCAGCAGCGGAAGCCCAAGTAATGACCCGCCTTCGGCGCGAGGTGGTCGCCGCCATCGCCAAACGTGACACCAGCTTAGCGAAGCGGCTTATTGATAACAACGGCGGGCTCGACGAGATGGATAAAGCGGCCCGTGCCGACGAGCGGATGGAGACTGACTTCAAAACTGCCTATGAGCTTGTAAAGGATGCGCCTGACAGGTCAATCGAATTTGCTGAGCGGAGTTTACGTAATGGCTTACCGCCTGACATCTATTCTTTGCTGATCTTGTTACGTCTCAGTAATGAGACAGCGGCCAATACGCTCTTTCTCAAAATACTCGATCAACTCACTGCCCAGCCCGTCGTACCGGCGGAGACGTTGTTGTTGCTGGGCACTTATGTTTTTACTTCTCCAGCATTCGACCCTAATGACCAGAGCATAGCGCCTGATACGGTTAGGTTAACCGGCGTCGGCAGAATGCTGGTCTATGACATCACAGCAGATCGCCCGAATGTTTCGCACGCCATTGTGCATGCATATCTAACAGCCGCCGTTAATATCCTGACACGGCAAATTCCAGCTCCCACGCAACGCGCACAATATTACGTGGCGGCCCGCCTGTTATTAGCTAAAACCATAAAGTTTGCTCCTGAACTGACACAAACGATAGCCGGGGTCATGCAGAGATGCCTCCCCGACATTCCCCAAGAGTTGACGCTGGATTCGGCCTACGCCAACTTCGAGGTTCCTACTCCTCAAAAGCTGAGTGAGACGATCAAAGAACTCGAGAAAGAGAAAAATGAACAACGGCGTAATGAACGCTATTTAATCCTGATCGCGGATTTATGGCGACACGCTGATTTTGCAACCGCACGCCGGCTTAATGCCAAGCTCTCAGACTCAGAGGCGCAGAGCAGCATAGCCACTCTCATCAACTTTAAGGAGGCCGCAGAGAAACTCAACCGCGTCGAGGATCTCGATGAGGTCGAAGGGACTGCTAATAAACTTCCGCCGGGTGTTGAGCGCGCCTTGCTCTGGCTCGGGGTGGCGCGCGCATATGGTAAAGCAGGTAATGTCCAACGTGCGTCCGAATCGCTTAATACCGCACTAGCAGCCGCGCAGAAGGTTAGTGATGCCCGGCGGCCTTTCCTGATGCTTAGCGCGGCCAGCCAACTAGCCACGTTAGACCCCGCGATGGCCCAGACAACATTGGCTGAAGCTGTGCGCCAATTTGACACTTACGACTCAGAGGCACTGGGACAAGTTAACTGGGAACAGCGAGTCGAAACCGGACGTATGTGGCGAGACTTCCCGCTCGATGTTAAAGGAGTAGAGTGCGATTTTCGGCAGAGTCTGCCACCACTGGTGAAGACGGACCTAGAAGGCACCGTCGGAGCTGTGCGGAAGTTAACGGATGAGAGACAACTGGCATCGGCACTGCTTGCCATCGCGGCAGCTATCTTGACATAAACCAATTTGGGCGCGTCTTTCAAGTAGCACGGGGCTGGCTGACAAGGTGAGTCGGCCAGCACAGGCGGGGGTACTTGACATCTCCTTTCATAGGACATGTCACTAGCGGCTCACTAGGACAAACAGGGGTAGTTTTCGGTTCTGAAGCTTAAACGGCGGCAGGCGTAAAACGACTAAGGTATGCGGATGAGAAGAACGTGCCACGGCTCTCTGTTCATTAGCTTGCTCTTGGGCTGCCTGTACACCTCTGCGGTATCGGCAGCAGGCTTGCAAGAGGACTTCGCTATCGTACCCGAGGGCGTCTTACGCAATCTGGCGAAAAAGATAGTTATGCCTAAGTACCCTGAAGCTTCAAGGAAGCGAGGCGTGAAGGGGCGAGCCGTTGCACAAGTGGACGTTGATAAAGGCGGCAACTTGACCGACGTAAAGATCATAGAAGCCCCTGATGCGGATATTGAACAAGCCGTGCTTCAAGCCATTCAACAATGGAAATTTGGTTCGGCTACCGCCGGTGAGGAAAGGAAGCCTGTACGACTTCGCGGCAAGCTGACCTTTTACTTCGTCCTAAGCGGCAGCCAAGCCCGCGTAGAAAATCCGCGTAAATTTCAATAAGTTTTGCAGAGGCGGGCAGACCAAATGAAAAACCCAGTCTCAGCAAAGGGCGTCATGCGAAAGGTAGAAATTTTCGTCAACCTCGCGCTCATCGTCGTGTCATGTCTGTTGCTCGGCATAGTAATCAAAAAAACCTTTCTGGAGAAGGTGGCTCCACCAGTAAAAGCAGAGGTGGTATTGGAACTGCCCGGCGTGGATTGGTCCAAACGCGACCAGACGCTCGTGTTGGCGCTCTCTGCTAACTGCCACTACTGCACGGAGAGCGCCCCGTTGTACCGGCAACTGATCACGGATATATCCGCCCAAGCCAACGTGCGTACCGTCGCCGTGTTGCCTCAGCCGACCGCAGAGAGTCAACAGTACTTAAAACAACTGGGAGTATCTCCGGATGAAGTTATACACACAAGCCTTCGTTCGATTGGCATCTCTGCCACCCCCACACTACTTATTGTCGATAGAACTGGGGTGATCTCGGATCTGTGGGTCGGCAGGCTCAATATTAATAATCAACTGGCCCTCCGCAAGCGACTTCATATAGCTAGCAATGACTTGGCGACTGACACTAGCGGGCCGACGAGCGTGGATGCTTCAGCGATCAAACGCGCCTTTGACCGGAAAGCACCGGTTGTAATTGTGGACGTAGAGGATCGGGAAATTTATGAGGTCGGTCACGTTCCCGGTGCGGTGAATATACCGCTAGACGAGTTGGAGGCACGGGCTAATGACGAACTGTCGCCTGACGACGCGATTGTGGTTTACTGTAGGAACTCTGAGTTAAGCGGGCACGCGGCCGACGTGCTCATAAAAAACGACGGCTTTAGACGCGTTTCAATCCTCGAAGGGGGGCTGAAACAATGGCAAGCTGCCGGCTACCAGCAACGGGCCGGTAAAACGCCGTGAGTCGCGTGCGTTAACTATCAGGCGGAGCAAGAGCCGGTCAAAGCAATCATGCGCTGAATTGCAACACAACCCAAGTGGGGCAAACGTGGTTCAGTATCACACGGAATTTGTGTGAGAATACCCAAGGAAAGGACGACAGAGATATGCTTAGTCTTCAACTCAGGGTGAAACTTCTCTTTCTGCTGCTACTCGGCCTAGCGATGTCAGGCGTCTATATGGGGCACCCCGTCACTGCCGCGCCTTGCGGCGCGTGCGCATCGGTGCAAGAGGGCACTGTAATCATCGGTTGGGGGTGTGTGGGGAGTTCAGATTCTCGCTGCACCGCTACCAGCACGGGCTGCACGCAGTGTGCAAGCTGTAGCTGTGGCGGCGAACTCGAGTGACCTCGTGGTTGCGCTGGCGCGTGACTAAGACCAGGGTGGCTTGATACTGTGCAAGGAGCGGTCACGCGCCGGTCTATGCCATAACCTAAGTGCGACTATTACGCTGCATGGTAGAGACAAGTAACAGAGCCAAAGCCTACGTTGAGGCTAAGACCTACTATGCAGTCTGGGACAGGCTCTTTCAGGAAAGGATGACAAAGGTATGTTCAGTCTCAGATTCAGAGTGAAACTTCTCTTTCTGTTGCTGCTTGGCATAGCGACGCTTGGCAGCAATTCGAAAGGCTCAGTTGCCACCGCCGTCTCTTGTGGCAAGTGTGACTTCATATACCAAAACGGCCAATTAGTCGGTTATGCGTGCATCCACACGGGGACACATGGCTGCACCGCGACAACGGAGGGTTGCGATTTTACCTCTAGTTGTGATGATCTACTTGATTGACGCGAAACGCAGGTAGCGGACAATTGCTCAGTCGCACGACTGGCAAAACCGAGCGCACGTTAATGCAGGTGCGCCTACCGTAAAATCTGCGGAGCACATTGGAGCGTCTTGCACTTGAACGGCACGCTGGCGGCTGAAGTACTTTGCAGCATATGAAAACTTGCGTGTTCGCTAGGCGGCTGCATCTCATTGCGCGTCAGCGCATGTTAGCTGCTGCTCTGCCAAGGGCGGGCGAGCCGAGGGCGGGCCACACGTCGCCTGCGCGCAAGTAATCAGGTAAGTCGCGGGCGCTGCTCATGACGAAGCCGAGGCTCTGGCCGCGCCCGATGTTGCCGTGTGTGGCTTGCATGAAGGCGACTATGTCGAGGAGGGCGCTGCCTGTGTAATAACCGTCTATGAAACTAACGACGACGCTGGCCCGGTTGCGCACAAGCTGTGTCGCGCTCGCATAGACGCGCCGCACCACATCGGGACGCGCGCCCGCGCACGTAGCCGCGAACCAGTCCGTGTCCGTGGTGAAACCATCCCGGTCAATCTTGCCTTGCGCGGTAAAGGTACGCAACGTTTCATTCAGTTCCAATGGATCACCCGTGCCCGCGCGATAACTGAACCGTTCCCCACGCCGCTCGATCACAGCTTGCCCTGTGCGACTGACCACGTAGACAACCCCGCCCAGTTCGTAGGCCGCAAAGTCCACGCCGCGTACCTGCGCCAGCACCTCCGCCAGCCGTTTCTCATTTCCCGGCTTCGTCCACAACTCCGCGCTCCCCACCAAGCCGAACTGCGGCAGCACGACGCTGCGCTCATCCTTCAGACTGTTCGTGCGCTTGAAGCCGGCGCGCTTGAGCGCATCTTTCAAGGGCGCGCGTTTGTAGGCCATGAAGAGGTTGCCGTGATCGGAGAAGATCGTCACCTCCGTGCTGCCCCCGCTCTCGTGCACGATCTCTGCGAGCGTGTCGTCGAGGCGCGCGAGGAAGCTGCGTAGTAGTCGCTCGCCGCCGAGATGCGCGAGCGTGTCGGTCGCGCCGGTGTAACCAAAGAAGACTGGCTCGCGCGAGGCGCGAAACTTCTGGCGCAGGCGCGTGAGATCAGCGACTGCCGCAAGGTATGTCGAGAGCGGCGGCGCGGCGTAGCCCATCACACCGCTTTTGAGCGCGGACGGATGATAGTCGAAGAGATCGCGATACGTGCCCTCGATGAAACGATCTTGCCGAAAGCGATCCGCCATGCCGCCGCGCATGCGATCGCTCGCCACGTCATAATAACTATCTTCATAACCGGCCGGCTCGCCCGCTCCGGTCGGCCGCAATATCTCGCTTAGAGACACGTCGGTCAGGGTCGGGAACGGCGCGATCATGTGCGCGGGTTGCTGGAAAAGTTTGAAGCGGCCCTCCGCACGCATCTTCTCGATGGTGGTGTAGCCCACGCCATCAATACAGATGATGAGATGTCTATGCGGTTGTGTGGCTTGTTCCTGCGCCTGCCTAGACGGCACAAACGCTAAGAGGTAAAGACAAACGAACAGTATGGTAAGAACGCGACGACGAATTTGAACTTGAAAACTCACGATTGCTCCCCGCGATAAAGATGTGTGACGCATTGCGGCGTCCCAATTTTATGGCAAGGAGCGTACCGGCTGCTTCGTGCGCTGATTTCGCTCTAACCCTTTGTTACGAAACCCACGTCGAGCTTTTTCATCCGTCAGTTGTCGGAATTATCTTGCGCCGGTTCGTCTTCCGCGCCGACGGAGACGTAGCGGCGGGCGAGACCCAACTCACGCAGCTTGTGTTGCAGCGATTGGCGGTGCATGCCGAGGATGACGGCGGCGCGTGTAACGTTGCCGCCGGTCTCTTCCAGACAGCGCGTAATATAGCGGCGTTCGAACTCACGCCGGTCGTTGCGAAAGTCTGCGGTGAAAGGGACGCCCAGTTGGTCGCCTGCAATCTCATTGCTCACACGCGGCTGCACGCTAATACTTGCGGCTGATTTGATCTCTTCAGGCAGATCGCGCACGGTCAGTTCGTCGCCTTCGGCAAGAATGAGCGAACGCTCGATGACGTTGCGCAACTCACGCACGTTGCCGGGCCAGCGATATTCGAGCAACTGCCGCAGGGCCGCCGCGCCGATGCGCCTTTCAGGCAGCTTGTAGCGTTCGGCGGTCACACGCGCGAATGCTTCGGCGAGCACGGGAATGTCTTCGGGTCGCTCGCGCAAGGGCGCGAGTTCAACCGTCACGACGCGCAGGCGATAGAAGAGGTCGGCGCGAAAACTCCCGGCCTCGATATCCTGTTCCAGCGGGCGATGCGTCGCACTGATGATCCGCACGTCAACGGGCAGAGATTCGTTGCCGCCGAGCCGTTCGATCCGTCGCTCTTCAAGCGCGCGGAGCAGTTTCGCCTGCACGTTCGCGCTCATGTCGCCGATCTCGTCGAGGAACAACGTGCCGCCGTCGGCTTGCTCGAATTTGCCGCGCCGACGCGCCGCCGCGCCTGTAAACGCGCCCTTTTCATGCCCGAACAGTTCCGACTCGATCAACTCTGCGGGCAGCGCGGCGCAGTTGACGGCGACGAACGCGCCGCGTCGGCGTGTGCTGCTGCGCTCATGTATCTCCCGCGCAACAAGCTCTTTGCCTGTCCCGGACTCGCCGCGTATGAGGACGGTCGCCTCTGTTTCGGCGACCTTATCGATCAGCCCGCGGACACGACGCAGCGCATCCGAGTTGCCGATGAGGGTGCCGCGGGCGGCGCTCTCTTCCTCAATGCGTGCGCGCAAGCGCTCATTCTCGCGGCGCAGGCGCACAGTCTCCAACGCATTCTTGACGCCGAGCCGCAGATCATCCACTTCGAACGGCTTCGGCAAGTAATCGTATGCGCCGGCCTTGATGGCTTCGACCGCCATACGCTCAGAGCCGTGCGCGGTGATCAAAATCACGAGCGGCATAACATCGCGCGCCCCTTGCAACTCGTGCAAAAATTCAAGTCCGCTCTGCCCCGGCAAGTTCACATCCAGCAGCATGAGATCAGGCTGCCGCGCGCTGATAGATGTGCGCGCTTCCGCGACGCTGCCTGCTTCGGCGATGTCATAGCCGTAACTGCTCAGGGCGCGGCGCATGCCATAGCGCGCGGCCTCTTCATCGTCAACGATAAGTAAGCGGAGGCGCGCAGTTCCGTTGATTTGCTCTGTCATCTAGACTCAGTTCCCATGCGGTTGAGATCAAAATACCACTGGCTCGCTAGGCAAATTCGCGACCACGCCCGCACGCGGTAGGCGCAACTCGAAGCGTGCGCCCGTGCGTGGTTGTTGCGCTGCGAGCCGCGCTTGCCCGCCCGCCTCCTCCATGCGTTTGCGCACGATGGCTAACCCTAACCCCGTCCCGCGCTGACGAGTCGTAAAGAACGGCTCCCAGATACGTGCGCGTAATTCGTTCGCCACGCCCGGCCCGCCGTCTGTGACGGCGAAGAGCCAAGCACCTTGCTCCGCCATCGCTTCAACTAAGACATGACCGCCGGCGGGGGTGGCTTGCAGCGCGTTCAAGAGTAAGTTTGACAGCGCAGCCCTTATGGCAGTGGCCTGCGCGCCATTGAGCATCGCTTGCACATTCGCTTTTAGGTCGAGTTCGATGCCGCGCGCACGTGCGTCGGCATGAAAGAGTGCGACGACCGCGCGGGCGAGATCGTCGGCGCGTGTGGGCACACCGGCCGGGGGCGTATGGCGCGCGAAACTGAGCAGTTGGGTGACGCTGTTACTCAGGCGATCCGCTTCGCCGACGATCAATTCAAGGTCGCGCGCGTACACGCCGGTCATGCGCTCGTCTTCGCGCATGACTTGGGCGATAGACTTGATCGCGGACAAAGGGTTCTTCACTTCATGCGCGACGGCCGCCGCCATTTGGCCAAGCGCGGCCAGCCGCTCGCCCTGTGCTAGTTTACGTTCAAGTTGCACATTCTCTTCGACGAGCCGCGTATCCTCGACCGCAATCGCTATTTGCCCCGCTAATACTTCTAACACCGCGCGCACATCATTCGTTAACGCCGAACGGGCCGCGTCCACCAGCATCAGCCCCAGCACCTGCGCCTCCCGCGCTAACACAAAGGCGATCTCGTATCCGTGTGCCCGCAACTCGCCGCCACCTTCCAGCACGCCATCATGCGTATGCGCGAGCGCGAGAATAAGCTCAGCCCAAGGCACATCAACTCCATTGTTGTCGTGCAACTCCTTATCGTTTGCCGCAACTCTCTCACTCTCAATAGCGACGGCTCTAAGCTTAGTCGCACTATCCACCTCAACCGCCACTGCTTGCGATGTCGCAAGCCGCGCCGCGCCCCCTGTACCGCTGCGTCCGATCTGTGCCGCTTCCTCTGTCTCTCTTATTGGCAGAAATACTGGCGCATTTCCTTCGGCGTTATCAGACCCGGAACGATCTGCGGTGCGGAGATAGAAATGCACTCGGCGGAGTCCCAGTTCGTGCGCCGTACGCTCTTCGATGAAGCGCAGGAATTCGGGCAGACGCTGATGACTGCGCGGCTGCGTGCCGATGCGCGCGACGACCTCCCGATAAAGGGCAGCCTCGCGGGCGAAGAGCTTTTGAAAACGTGTTTCGAGCCACTTGCGTAGCGGCGCAGCCGAAAGCGCGAAAGCAAGAATCAAGAGCGCTTCAACCACCCCCGCGCGCAATTGATAATGGCCCGTCACCCACGTCTCGATGGTGCGTATACCGTAGAGGTAAATTAGGAGGATGACGGCGGCGAAAGAGGCAGCGACCAGACTTTCTTTGATGATCAGTTCAAGATAACGATAGCGATAGACGTGGTAAGCGATGAGCGCTGTCGGCAACAGCGAGCCGAGATTGCCGAGCGTCTCCAAGTAAGCTTTGAGCGTGCCCTGTTGGCCGACCCCAAGCGCATAGACCGTTAACAGCAGCGCCGCGATGATCAAAAACGAGCCGGCCAGTGTCGCCATCAACCGCCGCTCGCCCGGCGCATCCGACTTGCGCGCGATCAAGATGTCAGTGCCGGCGATCAGGCACAACACGTATGTGGCCCACAAGCCAAACGGCAGCACGAAGGGCGACAACTTCGCTTGCATCGGCGCGTACGTGCCCAACCAAAGGCGCGGCACAGTGACGAAGAGAAACAGCACCGGAATGTAAGAGAGATAGACGCGCACGCGCTCGAATCGTGTGAGGGGACGCTCGTGCGCGTTGGCCCATAAGTGCAGATGTACGTGCAGCAGAAACGAGTAAGCGAGTGTGATTGAGATCACCGCGACCGTCTCCGCGAACCGTAGCAATCCCACCCAACGAGTCGCATCCAGCCCCAGTAAGGCGCGCAGGACGAGCAGTAGGTTGCTCGTATTCCACAACCCCATCGTGACGGCGAGCGCCATCAGCACCCGCTCTTGCGGCGCGAGCGTCCGCCGCTGGCGTGCGAGCAATCCGCTCAGCCACAGAGGCAGCGCAGCCCCCATGCTGTAACCGATCAGTTGAATAATTTCGAGCAGCGACATGTCAGAACAAGTGCCGAGTAACGAGTGCCGAGCAGAAGCATTTTAACTCGTCACTCGCCCCTCGTCACTTGTCACTCGGCACCATGTTAGCGCGACGAGGCCGCATTGGTTTGATTGGGCGGGATGATGATGAGTTCCGTGCGCCGGTTGCGGAGACGACCGGCGGGCGTAGTGTTCGGTGCGACGGGATTATCTGCGCCGAGACCGCTCGACTGAATGCGTGCGCCATCCACCCCGGCCGAGACTAATCGCCCGGCTAACGTTTCGGCGCGCTCCTGCGTAAGTTTGCGCAGACCGGCGGCGTCGCCGCGCCCGTCCGTGTAGGCTTCGATGATCACCTGATAGTCAGGATTATTAGCCAGCAGCGCGGCGAGCGGCTCCAAGGTGGCGGCGGACTGGGGCGCAAGTTCCGCAAGTCGTGCGCCTGTCCAGATGGCATCGGGCAGCACTAGCACGAGACCGCGCTCGCCTTCGCGCACCGTGCCGAAGCGCGCTAGGTTTTGGCGCAGCGCGGCGGCCGCTTCGCGTTGCTGCGATAGACGCTGCTCGACTTCGCGCCGTGCCTGTTCGACGGCGCGCTCACCCTCGATCCGCGCGAGCTGAACTTTTGCGTCTTCAGAACTAGCGCGCACGTTCGCCAACTCTTCGCGCAAGCGCGCGATCTCGCTGCGCAGATCGCGCATCTGCTGATTCGCGCTACCCAGATCGCGCTCGGATAATTCCCGCGCGTGCGTTTCGCGGTTGAGCGCGGTCTTCAAGTCAGCGATCTCCTGCGCCGAAGTATCGGCGCTCCGCTCGGCCTCCTGCACCGCACGATCCCGGCGCGCAATCTCTTCGCGCCGCTGGCGCGCAACCTTGCGCTCGGCGGCCAACTCTTCGGCGCGCTCGCCCAGACTGATCGCCTGCCGCGCCTTCGCATCTACCTCTTCCACCGCTAGCTTCAAGCGCCAAGCGTTCTCGGCTTCGGCGAGTTGCTCGCTCGCTTGCCGCAACTCTTCCGCCGCGTCTCGTTCCGCGCCGGCATAGCGCGCGAGGTTGATCGCCTGCCGCGCGCCCAGGAGCGACGTGGGCGTGCGGACAAAATCCACATCAGCGATTTCGGGCACACGCGGGTCGTTGAAATAGTCGCTCGTGTTACCGATGTACCTGACATTGACCGTCGCCACGTCGGCGTCGCCCGGTTTCGTGGGCGGCAAATTCTCCAGCACCACCATGCGACTCGGGCCGCGCACGAGGAAGTGTGGTTCGGCGGTGACAATCAGGGCGAAGGTTTGCAGCGGCGTCGTCACATCGAGCTTCGAGTCAATGAGCTGACTGCCACTGCGCTTAATTTCGCCGAGATTATCCGCGCGGCCTTCGGGCGAGATAGCCCACAACACAAAGGTCGTATAGACGCCGCCCAGTTCGTTCGCGCGCGGCAGATTATCAACGCTCAACTCGACGCGCGTGTTGCGCCGCCCTGAACGTTTCACTTTCGCCTCGCCGGTCAGACGCGGCAAGCGCGTCGTGCCGCGAAAACGCACGCTCACGGACTGCTCAAGCGGATAGGTGATGGCCACTGTTTCGCGCGGCAAGTCTGTCTGCGCAAGCGCGGCGGGCAGATAACTCACGAGACATATAACTGCGCTAAGAAGTGCGATGATGTTGCTGCGGGAGCTTGAGCGGCTCATAAAAACTATGCTCCTGTTAGGTTGACGATGCTGCAAACGCGCCGGGTCGCGCGGGAGAAATAATACTTTCCATCTGAATTGATGCGCCGTGTGCGGCTTCAAGTTGCCGTCGAAGTAAAAAACACGAGGAGTGCCGATGCCTGCGGCCCCGTACAGGAAAAGTCATTTAACTGCCCAGTTATTGTTCCGCGTCAGTCGTTTCGCGGGCTAACTCTTCCTGTGCTTGCCGCGCGCGATGATCAGCGACCCATTGCACCAACGCAAGCGCGATGGCGCAGAGCAGCAGGATATGTATAAACCCGCCCTTGCCGAAGATAAGCCCGCCCAGCCAGATCAAAAACAGCGCCAGCGCGATGAGCCAATTGCCCATGTACAGTTCCCCTTAATGCTTCGCGCGCCGCTCGCACGCGCCACTTTTCATTGCGCGGCCATCTTCATCGTCATGCTCGGCAGCCCAACCGCACGGACGCCCGCGCGCGGCGCGTCGCCGCTCACGACGAGCGGCGGGCGCGTGCCCGCTACGATGACGGCGACCGACCGCAGCGCAGCCGCTTCACCACCAGTACCTTGTGCGGTCTTCGTCTCGTCCGCTTGCCAGAGCAGCGCGCCGTCGCGGCCATCGAAGCCCATGACGAACGCTTGCTCAGAGGCGACGATTACGTCGAGTATGCCGTCGCCGTTGAGATCAGCGAACGTCGGACTGTAGGCATCGCCCGCCCCTTCTGCCGACCAGACAATATGCCCCGCCGCATTGACAGTGATGACTTTGCCCGACTTCATCATCGCTGCGATCTCCAACACGTTATCGTGATCCATATCGCCCCCCACAAGCCGGCCGCGCGGACTGTCGCCCTCGGTCGTGATCTTGCCCAACGGCTTCATGGTTTCACCATCGAGGAACAACAGGCCATGCTCTGTGCCGGTAACGATCAGCGCGCCATTCGGCCCGGTAATGATCAAAGGCGGCGTGGTGAATCCTACGTCGAACTTGACGGCAAGGAAACGCGAACCATCCTTGCGGCGAATGTCCAGTAGCCCACCTGTGAGGGTGAGCGCGACGCCGCGCGCTGCTGCCGTGAGAAATGGAACGGGAGCGCCAATCACAGTGCCGTTGAGTTTCTGCGTGGTAATGAGTTGCCCATTACGCGCGTCAATTAAATGCAGCGTCGGCTCGTCCGTGACGATGGCCAACTCGGCGACAACTTTATCGTCGTCCAGATCGGTCACAACACCGGAGATGGCCGCACGCGGCAACGGCAACCGCCACACTTCGCGCCCCGTCTCGCCTTCGAGCGCACGCACCCCGCCATCGAACGCGACGACTATAGACGCTTTCTCGCCTACAGCTGGACGGACGACGACCGGCGTAAACACGACCGCAGGGCGCACCGGCGCATCCCCGCGTAGCGCGTTAGGCCGATAGCGTGAAGTCCATAACGTCGAGCCGTTCGTGCCGTCGAGCGCGAAGATCGTGCCCTCGGCGTTGACGACGACGACATCTATCGTGCCCACCCCTCTGAGCACTGCGGGCTGTGGGCGAAGCACTTCACCCGTCAACGCTTGCCAACCCACATCGGCGGGCGAGCGCAACAGACCGGATACCATGACGTTTGCGCTAGCACCCTCGCTTGCGATCAGAGGTGTAGGCGATGAGAACTCGCCAGTCTCCTGTGCAGCCGGCGCAACGCGCCAGAAGAAACTGTCGCCCTGCGGCAACTCGACTTGTGCTTGCAACCCTACGATCGCACGGTCGAACACCATGTCGCTGAACGCGCGATCATGCGCCACCTGCAAACGATAGCGTTCAATGCCGGAGCGACCGCCCCAGCGTATTAAGACCTGCTTGCCGCCGGTTGCCGTTTGCATCGGCTTAGACATGGGCGGCTGTGGCGCGGGCCTTGACTGCGTCGCCTTTGGTTGGGGCGGTTTAGCCTGTGTGCGTCTTTGCGCGTGCGCGTGCGGCGCGAACAGCGCGAGATAGAGACAGGCACATAGACTAAGGGGCGATACGCAGCGGGGATTGGCGTTCATAAAGCGTCATTAAGTTTGTAGCCGACACCGCGCACGGTCAGGACGTAGCGCGGATTCTTCGGATCGGGTTCAAGTTTCTGGCGCAGGCGGTTGATGTGCGGATCGACGTTGCGTTGATAACCTTCGTAGTCCGTGCTCCAAACCTGATCGAGCAGATCGTTGCGCGACCAAGCGCGGCCCGGCTCGCTGGCTAGCCGTTCGAGAATCTGAAACTCAAGCGGCGTGAGCTCAACCGACTGCCCGCTAAGCGTGACCTCATGCCGCCGTTTATCGATCACTAACTCACCGAACTCGACGCGGTGCTTATCCTGTTCCCCCTCAATTGCGCTGCGCCCCGCACGACGCAATAAAGCTTCGACGCGCATCTCCAATTCGCGCGGGTCGAACGGCTTGGCGAGATAATCGTCCGCGCCGGCCTGAAAGCCCGCGACCTTCGCATCGATCTCGTTCTGCGCAGTCAGAAAGAGCGCGGGCGTCTGCACGTCGCGCTCACGCAAGCGACGCATTAGCTCAAGGCCCGTCATGCCGGGCATCGTCACGTCGAAGATGAAACAGTCGAATTGGCCTGTCGCGGCCACCGGCAGCGCATCCACCGCGTTCTCCTTCTCTTCCACCTCATAGCCGGCGCGACGGAAATAACCTGCCAAAAGCGGGCGCAGGCTTTCGTCATCGTCCACAATCAATAATTTACGTTTCACGAATGATCTCTGTCCCCTTGTTTGCGTTTGCCTCCGGGGCGACGCAGCGCGGCAACTGAAAATACGTTGCGGGCATTATAGGCCAAACGGCCGTAGGGCAAAGTCGAAAATGGAGGGCGCGTGCTGAACCGCTTTACGTTGGTCTGCATCCTTGACGCCCCACAGCGCCTGTACGTATAGTCTCTGACTTAGCAACGGATAGCATTTCAATACTTACCTCCGACGAACTGACGACGACTAACCCTACGAGCGATGCGAGACCTGCGGCGACTTTTAACTTACCTCAGATCGCACTGGGGCAAGTTCACGCTTGCCACCATCGCGATGCTCGCGGGCGCGGCCTTGCAAAGCGCCATCAACGCGCTCGTCGTGCCTATCTTCGATCAAGCTTTGAATGGCACGAACGGCACTGGTCAGCGCAGCAAAACACTCTTCTCGCTGCAACATCTGATCCCCGATTCGGGTTTCGCCGCATGGCGTAGTATCGCGCTCCTGCTCATTGTCTTCACCATCGCCAAAGGCGTCGCCGAATACTTCTCCACATATCTCATGGCGCGCATCGGGCAGGAATCGGTGCTGCGCCTGCGTCAAGATTTATTCGCGCACCTGTTGAAGCAATCGGCCGAATTCTTCGAGCGGCATCGCACGAACTATCTCGTCTCGCGTCTCGTCTCTTCAGCCGCCGCGATTGAAGCGGCCGTGACGAGCACCTTGCGCGACATGCTGCGCGAGAGTTTCGCCCTCATCGCGTTTCTCACCGCTTCGTTCTACTTCTCCTGGCGACTTACGCTCGGCTCGCTGCTCATCGCGCCTGTCATCGCGTGGCTGACGGCCACCTTCGGCCGCTCCTTGCGCAATCTCGCGCGCGAGACATACGAAGGCAGTCAGCAATTGGTGGACACGGCGCAGGAGGCGCTCGCCAACCAGACCATCGTCAAGGCGTACCGCGCGGAGACGCGCGAGCAGTCGCGCTTTGCGCGCGTCGCCAGCCAGATCACGCGTGCGAACTTGCGCGCCTCGAAGATTAACGGCGTCGCGCCACCGACCATCGAAATGATCGGCGTCATCGCCGTCGCCGTGCTGCTTTATTTCGGGCAGCGCGAGATCATGGCCGGGCGCATGAACGCCGCGCAATTTCTGACGTTCCTCTTCTTCCTCTTCTCCAGCTACGACCCGATGCGTAAGCTCTCGCGCCTACACAACGCGCTGGAAGTGGCCACTGCCGCCGCGCGCCACGTCTGGGAAGTGATGGACGAGCAGGTCGAGATGCAGGAACTACCTGACGCGGTCGCGCTCAAACCGCTCAATGATGCAATCGAATTGCGCGATGTAACCTTCAGCTACGCGAACGAGGAGCGGCCCATCCTGCACCATATCAATCTGCGCATCCCGGCCGGCCAAGTGGTTGCGCTGGTCGGCGAATCGGGCGGCGGCAAATCTACGCTCACTAAACTGATCCCGCGTTTCCACGATCCGACCGGGGGCGCGCTCACGTGGGACGGCACGGACTTGCGCCACGCGCGCCTCGACTCGCTGCGCGCACATCTCGCCATCGTCACGCAGGAGACGGTGCTGTTCAACGACACCGTCCGCTATAACATCTCCTATAGTCGCCCCGATGCAACCGACAGTGAGCTTGAGGACGCCGCCCGTATCGCCTTCGCGCATGATTTCATCATGGAATTGCCCCATGGCTATGACACCATCGTCGGCGAGCGCGGCATCTTTCTCTCTGGCGGACAGCGCCAGCGTCTAGCCATCGCCCGTGCCGTGCTGGCGGACGCCTCTGTGCTAGTGCTAGACGAAGCGACCTCTGCGCTTGACACAGAGTCGGAACGGTTGGTGCAACAGGCACTCGCCAACCTGATGCAGAACCGCACGTCCATCGTCATCGCGCACAGGCTCTCAACTATCCGCCGCGCCGACCTGATCGTCGTCATCGAACGCGGACGCATCATCGAGCTCGGCAAGCACGCTGCCTTGCTGGCCCAGAGCGGCACATACAAAAAACTTTACGAGTTGCAATTCGCCGACGAAGAAGAGGAGGAAGTGGCGAGTAGGCTGTAAGCCACAAGCGCAGAGTTGTTTTTATCTGCCTACTGCTTACCGCCTACTGCCTACTGCTATATGAAATCAATGACCGGATTCGGGCGCGGCGCAGCGGCGGGCGAACGGTTCAACGTAGCGGTCGATCTGAAGACTGTGAACAATCGCTTTCTTGACGTGCATCTACGCATGGGCGCGGACATGGCCGGTGTGGAGGCATTTATTCGGCGGCGCATCGGCGAGCAATTGGCGCGCGGGCGTGTGGATGTGAACGTCGCGTTCGACCGCACGAGCGAAGTTGCATATGAGATCAACCGGCCGCTTCTGACCGGCTATATCGCCGCCATGCGCGAGCTACAACAAGAGTTCTCGCTCACCGGCGAGCCGGATGTGAACGTGCTGGCGCGGCTGCCCGGTGCGATGCAACCTGTGCGCGACGGTAACTTGAGCGATGAGATGATCGCGGCTGTAGGCAGCGCGCTCGATGAAGCGCTCGCCGAGTTGAATCGTATGCGGGAACAAGAGGGCGCGTCCCTCGCCGCCGAGATGCACGCGCGGCTGGATCGGATTGAGGCGCAGATTCCGATCATCGAGGCGGTGGCGACAGGCATGGTCGAAGGTTACCGCGCCCGCTTGCAGCGGCGGATCAGCGAATTGCTCGCGCGCGACGGGCTGGAGATCGTCGAGTTTGATCAAGGCCGGCTCGCGCAGGAGGTGGCTTACCTCGCAGACCGCAGCGACATTACGGAAGAGTTGGCGCGGCTGCGCAGCCACGTGCAGCAGTTCCGTGCCAGCATTGACGGCGCAGGCGAAACCGGCAAACGACTCGACTTTCTCTTGCAAGAATTGAATCGTGAGGCAAACACGGTGCTATCGAAGGCTACCGATCTCGCGATCAAAGAGGCCGCGCTCATCATTAAGGCCGAGGGCGAAAAATTAAGGGAGCAGGTGCAAAACGTTGAGTGATCAGCCGTCACCGGCTACTGCTGCGCCGCCCGCCGCAGAGGCGTGCGCGCGCGGCATCCTCTTCGTCATCAGTTCGCCCTCCGGCGGCGGCAAAGGGACACTCATCCGCCGCATCTTGCCCGACGTGCCGCGTCTCGGCTACTCAATCTCTTGGACGACGCGCACGCCCCGCATAGGCGAACAGGACGGCGTGCATTACTTCTTCGTCACGCCCGCAGAGTTTGAGACGGCGCGCGAACGCGGCGAATTTCTTGAATGGGCGGTCGTGCATGGTCACTACTACGGCACTTCGCGCACGGTCGTTGCGCGCGAATTGGCCGCCGGGCGCGACGTGATCCTTGAGGTCGATGTGCAGGGCGCAACGGCCGTGCGCCAACTATCGCTCAAGGCGGTGAGCATCTTCATCCTGCCGCCCTCTTATGAAATCTTGCGGGCGCGGCTGATCGCGCGCAAGTCCGAAAGCCTCGCCGCGCTTGCCTTGCGCCTACACAATGCGCGGGTGGAGATTGAACATTATCGCGACTTCGATTACGTTGTGCTGAACGACGAGGTCGAGCGCGCGGCGGCACAACTCGCCAGCATTGTCTATGCATCACGGGCCGCGCGTGCGCGTCAAGTAGGAACAGCGCAACGTGTATTGAGCACTTTTCCTGAGGCGATAACGCCCGGCTAAAGACGCACGCGACAACTTGCGCGCCTTCGGTTACTCAGGAATAATAGAAGCTGGTTAATGGGGCAGGTAAATTAACGATATGTCTAAAGCAAAAATTGAACAGATGGAGCGCGCTGAACCAGCGGCTGAAGGGTCGCCGGAGATAGATTCCAAGTACCGTATGATCATCGTCGCGGCGCAGCGCAGCAAACAACTCCAACGCGGCGCGCGGCCCCGCGTCGAACTTGATATGCAACGCCACAAACCTACGCGCATCGCCCTCGAAGAAGTGCTACAGGGCAAAGTCCCATTCGCGCTCATCACGAAAGAATAAGTGTCAGTCCGGCAGCAACGCTAACCAGTCCACGCGCTCAGCCCATCGCCGATAAGCCGCTTCAGCCGCAAAGGCCTCGACTTCGTGCGCGATGGCCGCGTATGCGGCTTGATGCTTGGCCCACGTGAGTTGTCGCCCGCGCACCAGACCACGCCCATAGTCAGACAGATAAGCGCACAAGAAACGCAGCACGCCTGCGCGTCGGTATTGCACGGTGTGCGTTGCTTCATGCACCACCAACCAGCCCGGCACGAGCGGCACATCCGCTGCGCCGTACGCCAGCCATGATGGCGCAATGAACACATGGCGGCCGAAGGTGATCGCGCCGACGTGCAGGGCGCGGGTCAACAACCGCGCCGGCCGGCCCGCGTGTATAAAGATTCGCGGCAACCGCAATTCTTCCACGCGCCAATGTGCGCGCAAGAAACGCTCAACCTGCGCTTGCGCGGTTTCTGTCAGCCTCATCTAGCTAGAAGGTTGTATTGTGACCATTGATGCGTCGGGCTGGCAGAAGGAGATTAGTTGAATAAATAGTCGGGCAAATGCTAACCGACTACGGTGTCTCGCTCAAAGGCAATCGCGGCACTTTGCATGCAGATGTGCAGGCGTATTTCCAATGAGCGCGGGTAAGCTGTGGCAAGCAACTTTCATTTGCCTCAGACAACTATGCGTTGAGCCATTTGTGACATAAAGCGATCTTGCCCGCTGCTTCCGGGTCGCCTAACCTTTGGGCTTGCTCGAAGCATTTGAGAGCTTCATGGAATTGCTTCAACTGGCCGAAGGTGTTGCCTTTGTTGGCCCAGACCGCCGCATTTTGCGGGTCAATCTCAAGGGCGCGGTCGAACCAAGCGAGCGCATCCTGATGGTTGCCCATACCTAATAGCCCGTTGCCTATATTGTACATAGCGTCGACGAATTGCGGATCGATTTTGAGGGCATGGACGTAACAATCCATTGCCTTTTCCTGTTGGCCCATATCGGCAAAAGTAACGCCTTTGCAAGTCCACGCGGCAGCGAAGTTAGGGTTAATTTCAAGCGCGCGGTCGTAGCTCGCCAAGGCTTCGTCGAACCGCTTTAACGCCTCCAGCGCGACACCTTTGTTGTGCCATGCGGCCACGTCACGCGGATCGAGGGCGAGCGCGCGGTCAAGGCACGCAACGGCTTCCGCATAACGTCCGGCGTCGGTCAACGCCTTGCCTCTGCTCGAATACTCAGCAAATTCGGTTTGCTCGTCCGCTAGCGGGGCCGCCTGCTGCGCCAGTTGTTGCTGACAGAACTGGATTGCGACCGACGCTTCCTCGTTGCCGAGCTCTTGTGCGGCGGTGAAACTCGCCAGCGCATCGTGGAAGCGACCGGCCTTGGCTAAAACCTTGCCCTTGATTATCCAGTAGTTGCTTTCGCGCGGATTGAGCTGGGTGGCATGGTCGAAACACTCAAGTGCTTCTGCGCTGCGCCCTAACGCATTCAGCGCGATGCCTTTATTGAACCACGCATGCTCGTAGTCGGGATTGATGGCGAGGGCGCGGTCAAAGCAGGCGAGCGCTTCTGCGGTGCGGCCTAAGATCGTCAGCGCGCTGCCTTTGTTGCTCCACGTTTTATCCTGTCGCGGATTGAGTTGCAACGAACGGTCGAAGCAAGTGAGGGCTTCTTCATGTCGATTGAGCACATTCAAGAGCGTCCCCTTATCATTCCATGCCCACTCGTTGCGCGGGTCGGACGCAAGCACCTGATCATAACAAGCGAACGCTTCATCCTTCCGCCCCAAGGCTTCTAGCGTGGCCGCGCGCGTCAGCCATGAAGTGGTAAAGGTTGGGCTTAGTTCAAGCGCGTGATTAAAACAAGCAAGTGCCTCCTGTAGTCGGCCTAACGCAAAGAGCGCCGCTCCTTTGTTATGCCAGGCTTCGGTATGACGCGGATTTAGTTCCAGCGCACGGTCATAGTAAGTGAGCGCCTCGGCAACGCGCCCCGCCTTATATAGCGCGAGTCCTTGCTCATGTAAGGCGAGGCCGTTGTCGTTCTGCATGCCCATATCGCCGTGGCTATCAACAGGCAAGCGTCTTTCGCTTTGCCCTGCGCGCAATGTCTCTAGGTGCGGCACCCCTGCCACGCCCTCAGCGCCAACTGCCAGAGCAGCGCGGACAGCTTCACAGTTCTCATACTGAATACGTGCTGCCTGAAACTGATAGACGCGCCCATCCCGCAACTTAATAATGAGCGGAATAGGCCACGACTTGGTGAACTCGAAACTGATGATGTCCTGCTTCGGACCTTGCAAGCGCAGTTGGTCTAGCGAATGACTACTCGTCCAGAAAGAAGTTTTCAATTCAAACAAGACGAATTGCGTGTGCGTCACGGCAAGGAACATAAATGTTTCTTGCGGCAAGGCGCTCTCACTCGTGTTCGAGGCGGAACCCGGCATTAGGGTGACGCTGGCGCTCACCTCTTCATTGAGGCGCGCGGCGACATCCTTTTCCAGTCGTTCGTTACTCATCTATTCAATTTCCCCCTACTAACCTTTAGTGCTGGTGCCGGGTATGCAGCGCCGGACAAGCACAACTGTCAATTTGGCGCTCGGCACACCCTTTACATATTTTTGTAATCGGGCCCGCCGCCGCCTTCAGGCGTAACCCAGTTGATGATCTGATACGGGTCCATGATGTCGCAGGTCTTACAGTGGACGCAGTTTGAGAAGTTGATCTGCAAGCGTCGCCGGCCCGCTGCGTTATCTTCCACCATCTCGTACACCGCCGCCGGACAGAAACGCTGACAAGGGTTGCCATACTCTTCCGCGCAGCGCGTCGCACAAATGTCAGTGTCGAGCACGTGCAGATGCGCCGGCTGATCCTCGTCATGGCCGACAGCGGCATGGTATACGTCGGTCAACTTGTTGAAGGTTACTTTGCCATCGAAGCGCAGCCCGTCGTAGCGCTGCTCCAGCGCATCTCCCTTGTAACCGTAGTCCGCGAGCTTGCGCATGGCTACGTGCCCCGGCGCGGCCCTGGCACGATCAAACAGCCCCCACGAACGTCCACCCGTGATGAACTGAAAGCCCGCGTTCGCCATGCCCAACCAACGCCCGCGCTTGAAACCGGCGTGGAAATTTCTGACCCGCCGCAACTCTGGCGTGATCCAACTAGCCTTGACCAACTCTTCATAATGCGCCAACTGCCGCGCGGAATAGTCACCCGCGACGAGCGCCGCGAAGATCGTCTCAGCCGCGAGCATGCCACTCTTGATCGCGGTATGGATACCTTTCAGCCGCTGCGAATTGAGAAAGCCCGCGCAGTCGCCGACAAGCAACACGCCATCGGCATAGAGTTTGGGCATCGCATGATAACCGCCGGCCGCGATGGTCTTCGCGCCATAACGCAAAAGCTTGCCGCCCTCAAGCAATTTGGTGACGAACGGATGCTGCTTGAAGCTTTGAAATTCGGCATGCGGATCAAGCAGCGGATCGTGATAATCGAGACCTGTCACGTAGCCGATGTTGACGATGCGATTTTGTAGCCCGTAAATCCACCCTCCGCCATAAGTGTGCGGATCGGACGGGTAGCCGAGCGTGTGTGTGACGCGCCCCGCCGGATAACGATCATCAGGTAACTCCCACAGTTCTTTCACCCCGATGCTGTAAACCTGCGGCTCGCGCCCATCATTCAGATTTAGCCGCTGAGATATTTGTTTCGTCAGCGAGCCGCGCGGGCCTTCGCCCAGCACCGTCACCTTCGCCAGCAGGTCAACGCCCGGCTCGAAGTTCGCTTTCGGCTTACCCTCTTTATCAATCCCCTTGTCGCCGGTGCGCACTCCGACAACGCGGTCTTGCTCATCGTAGAGCATCTCCGCGCCGGGGAATTCGGGAAAGATATT
>JBBRYU010000020.1:0-30967 GCA_038237345.1 Pyrinomonadales bacterium | reverse complement strand
TGCTCTATGATCGCTTTGCGTATGCGCGCGGCGATGTCGTTCATCACCTCGTCCCAACTGACGCGCGTCCATTCGCCGCCGCCGCGTCGGCCCGCGCGTTTGAGCGGATAGAGGATGCGATCCGGGTCGGTGATCTGATTGAGCGTCGCCGGCCCCTTCGCGCAGTTGCGTCCGCGCGAACCGGGATGCTCAGGGTTGCCCTCAAGTTTGCGCACCTGCAAACTGTCGCGATCCACGTAAGCCAGTAGCCCACACGCCGCCTCGCAGTTGAAGCATGTGGTCGGCACGAGCATGTAGCGTCGTTCCTCGCGCCGCGGCCACGCGCGCGATTCCAACTCGCGCCAGTCGTCCCAACGCTCTTTCGGCGGATACGCGGCCAGATGGTTGCAACTCGCCCCCGGATAAAATGTCTCGCCCCGCGCCTCAGTCTCCTTGCGCGCGGCGCTCACGCGCTCGTGTTGTTCGTTCAAATTCATGGCTCTAATTTTGGTCTGTGCTTTCATCTTCCCACTCGCCGACCTCGTCCGTCGTCTGCGGCTGGTTGGCGTAACCGCGCGCGTGCCTCTGCTCCAATGCAATAATCCCCTGCTGTTGTAAAGCCCTCTCTTTCGATGCCCTTTGAATCCAGTCAGGCAACTCAGCCCGATCAACAAGCTCAATAAGGTGACTTGAGGCCATTTTTTTTGCACTGGCTGTGAAGAGTCCGGTGGTGACAAATAAGCCGCTTTGCGCTCCAGCGTGGTGCATTGCTCCCAAAAAAGCTTGCACATTTGGCCCGCTGACCGCTCTTTTCCATCTCTTGCACTGTACAGCTACTTTCAAGCCATTAAATTCAGCTAGAACATCTATCCCTTCGTCATTGCTCGAAGAGGTTAATGTCACTTTTTCATACCCTAACTCATTTAAAAGGTCTTTAAACCACACTTCAAATTCAATTGGGGGTAGCTGGGAAAGCTGCTCAACTGTTTGATCCAATTTCTTCCTTTCCTCTTCTTGGGCTTTTATCTTCCCTAGTCCAGTTTTGTAATTTGTAATGATGCCTCTCAATTCGTCTCCAATTCTCTTCTTCGTGCGTGCATCTCTGCGATTCAATCCTTGCTCAATTTCACATTTAAGTGTCTCGATAGAATTCTCAAGTAGCGTAGTCTTGTTTGGTGTTAAAGTAGTGCTCAAGCGAGAGTTGATGAGATTCTTCAATCTTTCTACTTGGCGGTTAATAAAGTCATATCTTGGCATCTCCGTTTCTGCCTCCACCTGTGCTTGCATTTCCGCTTCTGCTGCCACTCGTGCTTGCATCAAATCCATAGCCTCTAATTTCATTCGATTTATTTCAAAGGCTCTAAGCGTGTCATTACTTGAAAAAAGAACGCACGATATTTCTTTATCCTTTTCAAGTTCAGGAAATACAAGGACGAAATCCACTTGTGTACCAGCAGTGACGTAATAATCTTTTCTGGCGTCCTTGGAAAGTTGCGCAGGCTCAATCGTTCGAGGAGAGCGAAGTGCATCGCACAAAGCTCTCGCTTTATACGCGTATCCATCAGTATCAACTAATTCCCAGTTCGTTACATAAACTGGCCAGCTTTCCCTTGTTGTGTTACGGACATTAAATATGACTTCAATCACAGTCAGAACATCAACAGTAGGATTGCCGCACAACTTTTGCTTTAAGTCGCAGTCAAAGGAAAAGTTTTCGCAGTTACATTGATAAGCCTTGTTCCTTTGAATGGCTTTTAGTGTGACCGGAACATCATCAATCTTCAGCGTAATTGGATTCATCCTAATGCTATTACCTCTTCTTGCTCGTCGCTAATTGATCAATGGCCTTCTCGATCCGGCGCGTCCGCGTCTCAGGCTTCTTCGCTTCTTCGATTGCTTGGACGTATTCCTTCTTGTACGTGTAGCTAAGTTTATCCCACGCAGCCAGTGCGGGCTTGTTGGCTTTGAGCGCGCGGGCGAAGTCGGGCGGGGGCGTGATGATGCGCGGCTCGTCGTCGCGTTGCATGACGACGGTGATCGTGTCGCCGGCTTTGGCCTGCGCGCCTGCGCGGGTTTCTTTGTTGACGGCCATGTAGTGGTGGCCGTCGCCCATCGGGAAGATTGAACTGCGGAAAGGGAAGCCGTTGATGGTGCCGCTGACGGGCACGCGGGCGCGCGAGCCGAAGACTTTGTGTACGTCGAAGGGAATGGCGATGCCGGTCGCCGCGCTGCTCTCATGCTTTTCGAGCAGCACGCGGAAACGTTTCGTTATGGGTTTAGCTGTGGGCAACACAATCTCCTTTGGCCGCCGCTCAGGCCAGCGGCACGGCCTGTCCGGCTTGCACGTAAGCATGCTCATAGAGCAGCAGACCGATTAAAGCTAACGGCACGGCGGCGAGGCCGAGCCACGGCGCGGCGCAGCCCGCGAGCGTGAGCACAACACCCAACCAGAAGAATGTTTTGAACCGTCCGCGCGTCAACTCCCATGTGGCGAGGTGCGCGTGCGCGGTCGGATGTGTGAGCGTGAGTTCGCCGCCGATGAGGAGCAGATGCGCGAGCGTCATGGCCGCGAGCGACCAGAGCAAGGGCATGACCGACGCCGGTGCAAGCCACAAGGCGACGGGCACGAGCGCGCCCGCGCCGACGAGCAGTGCTTGAATGAGCAGGTGCGGCGGCAGCAGCGGGTTTTGCCATAGGTCGCGCGCTTTCGCCTGCGCGAACAGGTAGGCGGTATAGACCGCGGTCATCAACGCGAGCGGCAAACCTGCGATCATCAGCCAACGTTGCGGCGCGGTTGCGGCAAGCAGGCTCGCCGCGAAATGTAGCGCGAGCACAAGTGTGTAGGCGGCGATGATGAACGCGCCGCGCACGAGCCAGCTACGCCATTGCGGGCGCGTGAAGATCATGTAGAAGCGCGCGGGATGTTCCAAATCCCAGATGAGCAGTCCGCCGGTCGCAGCTAAAAATGTGCCCGTCATGGCGGGCGCAACCCAGAGCCACAGGGGATTGTCCGCGCGGAGCAGACCGAACAACACGAACAGGAGCGGGACGAGATACGCGCCCGCCGCGATGCCTTTCGTCCACGTGTAAAGACTGACGCGCCAGTCCCACGGGAGCGCGTGCGGCACGTCGTAAGAGAGCAGCGCGGCGGCGGAAGAGTTATGGTAGGTCGGATTGCCGGAGACGACGTGCGCGGGCGTCTCCAATTGCTCGCTCCACATGAAGAGACCGCCCTTGGGTCTCTGCGCGGCGAGCGGATCGAGCGTCGCCTGATGCGCGCCTTTGTAGAAGACTTTGGGCAGCGTCTCTTTCTCCGGGCGGCGGACGTTGACCGCTTCGCGTCCCACGATGCGCGCTACCTTAGTCGTGGGATCGTTCATGTCGCCGACGAGCAACGCTTCCACCGGGCAGACGACGACGCACGCTGGCTCAAGCCCCATGTCAATGCGGTGCGCGCAGAAGTTGCACTTCTCGGCGGAATGGTCTTCGGGGTTGATGAAGATCGCGTCGTAGGGACAGGCGGCCATGCAGGCTTTACAACCGATGCAGATCGCTTTATCGAAATCAACGATGCCGTCTTTGCGTTGGAACATCGCGCTCGTCGGACAGGCGGCGACGCAGGGCGCATGCTGGCACTGGTTGCAGCGCGTCACTTGATGCGCGCGGCGGGCCTGCGGGAAGACACCTACGTCAACGTGTTTGACGTAGGTGCGCGTGACGGAGACGGGCACGGCGTTCTCGGACTTGCATGCCGTCGTGCAGGCATGACAGCCGATGCACCGCGTCTGATCGATCACTTTGACCCACTGCACCGGTGTGTCGCGCGCTGCCGCTTGCTCCGTCATCAACGTCTCCCGTCGGCCGTATTGTTACGCGAATGAATTGCAAACGCTTCTACACTTTAATGTGGCGGTTCGTCAATCATAATCTCATGCGCGGCTGGCAGATTGCGTTGATGAATGGGACGCGCATAACATCGCGGGGCGCAGTTGAGAGACGCGGCACGAACAGACAAGGCAAACTTCTTTCTACTGTGCGCGCAGACCAAATGCAACAGGTCGTAACATATCGCAGCGCGGAACGGGACGCGGGCCTGCGGCTGGACGTTTTTCTCGCCGCGCGGCTGCCACACCTGAGTCGTATGGGAATCGCCCGTCTGCTTGCGGAGGGCGCATGCACGAGCAATGGCGCAGCGGGTGTGGCGGGTCAACTCGTGCAGTCGGGCCAACTCTTCGAGCTTGTGTTGACTGACACCGCGCCGAATGCGATGACGCCGGAGCCGCTGCCGCTTGCGATTGTTTATGAAGACGGCGAACTGCTCGTCGTGGACAAGCCGGCGGGCCTGCTCGTACATCCGACGCGCGGCGTCAAGAGCGGGACGCTCGTCAACGCGCTCGCCTACCATCTGAATAAATTTCGGATTGTGGAATGCGGATTGAGGAATGAAAACGAAACCACGCCTTCGTTAAATCCTACAAATCCGCAATCCGCAATCCTAATTCCGCAATCCTTCGTCCGCCCCGGGCTGGTGCATCGGCTTGACCGCGCCACCTCCGGCTTGATGGTCATCGCTAAGACGCAACGCGCGCTCGGCATCCTCGCACGCCATTTTCACCAACGGCTTGTCGCGAAAAGTTATCTCGCGCTCGTGCGCGGGTGCGTGGCTGCGCACCTATGCATGATTGACGCGCCCATCGGGCGCGCGGCCGAGCAGCGACCACACTGGCGCGTGTCGCCGATAGGGAAGCCAGCACAGACTCGTCTGCGCATAGTCGAGCGCGATACAAGTGCAACCCTGGTTGAGCTTGAGCCTGTGACGGGTCGCACTAACCAGTTGCGCATACATTGCGCCCATGTGGGCCATGCTATTGTGGGCGATGAGTGGTACGACGAGTTGAGCATGGCAGAGGGTGCGCCGGGGCGGTTGTGCTTGCATGCGGCGCGGCTCGCGTTCAATCACCCGACGGGCGGACGTTGGCTTGAGTTCACCTCACCTTTGCCACAGGAGATCGCGTGTGTGCGCGCGACGTTGGCGCAAGCTTGAATGGGTGCGTGTTGCTTTGTTGTTGACTCGCTCCCTGTTTCGGCGTAAAAGACCGATTGGCTTGCGGACTTAAATTCAAACAGATGTGAGTTGAGCTATGGAACCGATTCGCGCTCCAATGATGGTCGGTCTCGTTAGTCTGGGGATCGGCGTGGCGTTGATGCTCGCGTGGTGGCTGATCAGCCAGCCGGACCATGGGCTGCTACGCTTCTTGCACGGCCTGTTTTTCGGGCTAGGGATGCTGCTCGGTATCACCGGCGGCTTCCTCGCGTTCTGCATCGGGCTGGTCTATCTGCTCTATTTCTTCAGGCAGCCACGCACGGCGAAGGCTGCAAAGTAAGCACAAAGAGGTACGGCATGGGCCGGGGAGGGCTTATGAGCGAGGACGAGAAAGAAGCGTTCACCTTTAACAAGGATCAGCAGAATATGTTCGGCGCGGCGGAAGCGAATCAGGCCGGCGAGCCTGTGCGCCCGCGCGAGCCGGTGGGCGATCCTTTGCCCGATGTCCATCTCGACGCGCCGGAGCAGCGCAGAGATGTGGACGCTGAAGAAGAGCCGCGCCACATGGTCATCGCCTCACGGAGTGCGGGCGGTACGGACATCACGGGCGGCACGGACAAGTATGGCCCCGGCGGTCTGGCTGACAGCGAAAACCCTGAGTCAGGCGGCACGGGCGCAACCGAGACCGGCGACATCGCGGGCGCAAGCTCGACGCACGCAGGCGCAGGCGGTGAAATGGGCCAGACGGGTGGCACGGGCACGGCCCCGAACACGGTCGGCGGCACGAGCAGTGAATAGCTGCGCAGGGGTGCGTACATGGTTACAGGCGCGCAAGCTCCCTTTCATACGCTGCTCGTCGAAGGCATTCCCGGCATCGGTAAGTCCACGCTGATCGACGCGCTGCTGCGCCGGCACGTTGACGCTGCCGGCGCAAGGCAAGTCCGCACACTCTTTTCTCTCAGTCAGGCGCACACCTACGGCCCGCTTGCGCCTGCCGAAGACGCAGGCACGCTCACAGTCCACGCTAACCTTTCACACCTAGAACAGATCGTGCGCACGGTCGAATGGCTGAAGGCCGATGTGCAACCGCAGACGCGGCCCGCCTGTTTCGTCCTGATAGACACTTTGCATCTGACGCACTGCGTACGCCCCGGCGTGTTGTCGTGGGCGGACGCTGCTCCGTTTGACCAACGCCTCGCCGCCGCGGGCTGCAAGCTGCTCGTGCTGCAAGCGACGGCCGAAGTCGTGTGGCAGCGCGCGATCAAGGCGCGGGCGGACTGGCCTTTCCTGCGCGAGTACGCGGCGAAGTTTGGGCGCACGCCCGAGGAATTGCATCGCTATTTTATGGGCGAGCAGGCAGAGTTCGGTCGCATGTATGAGCGTTCGGCGATGACGAAACTGTTGCTGGCGAATAATGCGTCTGTGGTAGAGATAATCGATATGGCGGACGAACTCTGGCGTGGTGGCGGGCAGACGGCGGCTGTTCGCGTCGCTTGAAGTTTGCGCTCTGCGGCGTAGATCAAGTTGACATCGCCGCGCGAACATACTAAAAGTTTTTACACGTTCTCGCAGGTCGCCGCAAAACACACAGCTAGCTTCCTTGAAGCGCCGGTCGCTTGTCGGAATGTATTACCCGTACGCTAAACGCTTCTCCCCTGAATGCAAACGTAGCCGAGGCACGCAGAACGACTCCCCCGCTTGCCACAATCCAGCCCGGCTGGCCGATGGGAGCGGATTGATGATCAGTCAAGACGACTTTGATAAGTTCGTTGCGAGTTACAACACCGATTACTACTATCTCCTGACCCGCGCCGCCAGCGGCAGTTACGACTGTCTGATCTCTTCGTTCCGGGTGCTGAAAGACCTGTACGAGGTGGTCATCAAGTTGCACGACGCGACCCATCTGATCTTCAAGGTCGTCCCTTACCCGCTCACGTTTCGCGCGAGCGACGCTTTCTTAGCGGGGCTAGGGTTCAACGATAAGCAGATCGCGAACATCTATGGCTTTTTAGAGCACGTGAAGCGAACCCAAGGGCAGGAGTTCGAGGAGTGTATCGCAACAACTGAACCGTTGAAGTGCGCCGTCGCAGGCTTCCCCCATGGCACAAGCTGATATTGCCCGCCTGATCGAGACTCATCGCGATGAGTTAGTCCAATGTTGGGTGCGGTCGGTACGTGCGGATCAGTCGATCCAGTCGGACACGGATCTGTCCGAAGGTGGGTTGATCGATCACGTGCCCGTGCTACTCGACGAGGTCTGCGCGATGCTGCGCGCGGGCGAGCAGCCGGGCCTCTACAATATGCCGGAAGCGCGCGTACATGCGTACACACGCTTCCGGCAAGGCTATCGGGCGCGCGATCTCGTGCGCGAGATCGCGTTGCTGCGCATGCTGCTTATCAAACACATCAGCGACGCGCTCAACGACGATCTATCGAGCGCTCCGGTAGAGGAATACTTCGCGGTGATGCACTCGCTCAATCTATATTTGGACGAAGAGCTACGCTTCGCCGTCGCCATCTTTACCGAAGGCGTCGGCGCGCTGTCACAGCCGGCGCTCGCCTAAGCGACACGCCTGCGCCGGTCTGCGGCCCACGAACCTAAAGCCCGCCTAATCTTTTCTAATCACTGTCTCGCGCTCCGAGACGACGGCGACGCTATCGCGTCCGCGCCCGCGTGCGCTCATGGCGATGATGGCGATGATGGCGAGCAGCGCGATGGCACCGAGGCCAATCCAGAGCGGATTGATTGACTGCGTGGTCGTGCGCGTCACCTGCACGTTCGGCTGTGCTGCTTCGGTCGTGCGCGTGGTCGTCTGCGTCGACTGCGTGGAATTGCTCGTGCCGCCGCTCTGTTGTGCGGCAACTTGTTGCGGCATGAACGTCAGGGCAAAGGCTAGGCTCAACAGCGCGCACAGGCCCGCCAGTTTGAAGTTTCTCATTGTATCTCTCACTCCTTCTCGAAAAATGTTTTAGCAATCAAGCCCTGCGTTGCGCGCCGGCTCACCCGGCAATGGGTGTATCAGTCTGACAGTAAAAACTTAATACACTCCACCGCTCTACAATGAAGCGGGGGCTTAAGTCTCGCACTAGGCACGTTTACGGCGTATTGACCGCGTCGGTGCTGGAGTCAAACGAGACATGCGCGGGGCGCATGCGTAGGTAGTAGCGAGTTTCGGGCCGCACAGAGTTAGTGCCCCCCCGCGCAGGTTAGCCGGCAAGTGGCGCGTGTTCAGAGGGGCTCCGGTGACGACGATCCTCATCAATCTCACCCTGCGTGGCACGGTCATTAAAATTCCCCGATGTTATCAAACGGTAGGGGGCTGAACACGTCCGGCAGCATCAACATCCCCGGCGGCACGCTCGCACCGAACATCAGCGTAGTTCGGCGCTTCGTGCTCTGTATCCAGTCGGGTGGTAGCTTCCGCTTCTTCGTAAACGTCGAAACGCTCCCTTATACGCAAAAAATCAGACCGGCCCGCCGTCTGGCGGGCCGGTCATTGACGAAAGAACTCACGCCAAGGTTAAGGCGGGGCGAGATCTTTTAGCTATGCGCCAGCGGCGGGCAGCTTGCCAGCAAATCCATACGCCCGTTATGATGCTCGCGCGCAAGTCTCATTTTTTAGGAGTGCCCCCATTGCCCACACAAACCCCTCGTATCCTGTTCGTGGACGACCACGAAGACACACGTTTCGTCATTGTCACCCTACTCAACCAGCGTGGCTATCAGGTCACGGCCGCCGCGAGCGTCGTGGAAGGCGTCGAGTTGGCGCGCACGCGCGCCTACGATCTCTATCTGCTCGATAGCCGGTTTGCAGACGGCACGGGGCGCGAGTTGTGCGAGCAAATACGTGCGTTCGACGCGCACACGCCGATTGTCTTTTATTCGGGTGCGCCACCAACGCAGCAGGAATTGGATCTCGCGTGCGGCGCACAAGGCTATGTCGTGAAGCCGTCCATAGATACTTTGGCGCGCACTATCGAGCAGACGCTTTAACCGGTGGCGTGCGCTACCTGCGTCCGGCTACTGTTTTACCAATCCGACGGGCGGCCCGGTTACAGCCTTGCGCTTCCGCGTCGTAGATGTGACCACCAGCCTTCATCCTTGAAGTAAAAAGCGGGGCGACTGTTCAGCAAACAGTCGCCCCGCTTTTTCGTTAACGAACCGAACCGATGGCGCACGCTGGGGTGCGTCTAGGGTGGTGGGTGGAATGCCGGTCAGAGCGTTAAGCTCGTTTGATGTTGCGCGCCGCTTGCGCCCGCGTGTTGGCCGCGCCGTCGGAAGCGCTCTGCTTAGCATCGGCGGGCGTGTCCTGCGCCACTTTCGTGCGCTCGATCCGCGCGCTGATGCGGCGGTCGAGATCGGCGATCTGTTCGGGCGTCAGCCGGTGTATGTTCGGCTGGTTGTGATAGACCTTCGCGCCGGTCACGATGTCCGCAACCTTGAAGCCGTGCCGTTCAGCCTTCGCGGTCAATTCCTCAATCGTCATCGGTGGCGGCACGAGCGAGAGCGGGGAAGGTCTCTCCTCCAACATTTCCGGTACGGTCGAGGGGCGCGGCGCAGTCATCGGCAACTCGCTGCCGGACTCGCGTGCCATGTGCTCGATGAAATCTTTGAACGTGATGTCGCCCGTTAATTCAAAGCCGACCTCGAACGCTGGGCTGTTCGATTTGACCACTTGAAAGACACGCACGATCTCGCCCGCGCGCTCTTGCAGCGAGACTTCGATCATGATGTCCACGAAGTATTCCAATCCGCTCGCCGTCATGGGCAGCACGCGCCCGACTTCGTTATCTTCCTTCGCCTCCTTACCCTTCGCCGGAATCTGATCCACGATCACCACCGACTTGCCGCTCTCGATGCACAGCCGCCGCAAGACGCCTTGCAGGATCATCTGATCGGCGGCCAACTCTTCCGCCGAAGGCTGCGCGAGGTGGTCGCCTGTGCGCTCGCGCACGGCCGAGAGCATGTCGCTGTGCTTCGCGCTGAAATAAGACGCCCATGAATCGAGCGCGAAGCAGCCATAGTTCTGCTCACGCCCCTCGCCGCTCAAAGCCCAGTCTATGAACTCCGGCAACTCGTCCGCATGCTCGATCTCCAAGCCGTCGAAGACCGTGCCGTTGCCCTTCAACAAGCGCGACTTGCGCTCCACATCGAAGATGCAGAGGCGGCCCATGCCGGCATCCGCCATCGAACGCACAAAATAACTCTTGCCGACGCCTGCGCCGCCGCGCACCGCCAACACCAGACGCTGTTGGCGCGGTCGTCGGCTCAGCGGGTTCACTCTCGGTCTCGTCGTGTTATTGCTCATCCTTAGTCTCCTTCAACAGATCACTTCGGGAGTAGGCGCGTGGCTGACGCGCCCGTGAAACAACGCCCCACACCATCTGGTGTCCGGCTAACTGGCGCGGCACTATAACACGATCCGTGCAGGAATGGAATACTGTTTCAAGCATGCAACAAGAATATTATGAAATATTTTTGAGCTGTTAGAGAGGATTGCAGTAGCATGAAAGGGAAATGGCGACAAAGGAACAACCGCAACCGCCGGCACAAAGGGAAAGGGACGCGGTCGGACAAAGCGCGGCCTTCGAGCGCGCCACCGCTGAAGTGCCGAGCCACTACGATCCGGACGGCGCACATCGCGCGGCAGTTGAGGGCGACGAGACTATGCCGCCCGCGCAAGCGACTCCCGGCGCACAACCGCCCGCAGAGTTTACGGGGTTGAAGTTGACGGCGACGGGCGAGGTCGCGGGCGGCGTGCCCGCGATCATGTCCACGATGAAATATGCATGGCAGGAGATGGGCGTGGGTCGTAGTCTCAAGACTTTGGCGCGCATCAATCAGCCTGACGGCTTCGACTGTCCCGGTTGCGCTTGGCCCGAGCCGGACAGCGCCCGTCCGCACATTGAATTCTGCGAGAACGGCGCGAAGCACGTCGCGGATGAAGCGACGACGAAGCGTGTGTCGCCGGAGTTCTTCCGCGCGTGGAGCGTACCGCAACTCGCCGCCCAGACAGACCTCTGGCTCAATCAGCAGGGGCGGCTCACGCACCCGATGCTGCGTCGCGGCGGCAGTGATCATTACGAACCGATCAGCTGGGCCGCAGCATTCACGCTGATCGCGGCTGAGTTGAACGCGCTCGCGTCGCCCGATGAAGCGATCTTCTATACGTCGGGGCGGACGAGCAACGAGGCCGCGTTTCTATATCAGCTCTTCGTGCGCCAGTTCGGCACAAACAACCTGCCTGACTGCTCGAACATGTGTCATGAATCATCGGGCACGGCGTTGACTGAGACCATCGGCGTGGGCAAAGGCACAGTCACACTGGATGATTTCGCGCTCGCCGACGCGATCTTCGTCATCGGGCAGAATCCGGGCACGAACCATCCGCGCATGCTCACCACGCTGCAACAGGCGAAGCGGCGCGACTGCCGCATCGTCCACATCAACCCGTTACCCGAAACCGGCCTGCACGCCTTCAAGCACCCGCAGGACGTGCTGCATCTGCTCGGCAAGGGTACGCAACTGGCTGATTTGTTTTTGCAAGTCAGCATCAACGGCGATGTCGCATTGTTACAGGGCGTGATGAAAGAGGTGCTCGCGGCCGAAGCGGAAAGACCGGGGGCGGTGCTTGATCACGACTTTATACGCGTGTACACCAGCGGCTTCGCCGAGTTCACGGCTGCGCTCGCAGCAGCTTCATGGGAGGAGCTTGTGGCGGCGAGCGGCATCACGCGCGCCGCCATGCGTGCGGCGGCCGACATCTACATCAAGGCCGAGCGCGTCATCATCTGTTGGGCGATGGGTTTGACGCAGCACAAGAACGCGGTCGCCAACATCCAGGAGATCGTCAACTTGTTGCTCTTGCGCGGAAACATCGGCCGCCCCGGCGCGGGCGCGTGCCCCGTGCGCGGGCACAGCAACGTGCAGGGCGACCGCACGATGGGCATCTGGGAACGTCCCACCGAGCCGTTCCTCGATAGCCTCGCGCGCGAGTTCAACTTCGCACCGCCACGCGCGCACGGCTATGACACGGTCAACGCGATCAAGGCGATGTATGCAGGCGACGGGAAAGTTTTCTTCGCGCTCGGCGGCAATTTTCTCTCGGCGACGCCGGACACGGAATACACGGCCGCCGCCTTGCAGCGTTGTCGGCTCACCGTCCACGTTTCGACGAAGCTCAATCGCGCGCATTTGATCACGGGCGCGCAAGCGTTGATCCTGCCTTGTCTCGGCCGGACGGAGCGGGACGTGCAGGCGACGGGCGAGCAGTTCGTCACCTGCGAGAACTCGATGGGCGTGGTGCAAACTTCACGCGGCCGTCTCGCGCCGGCGAGCGAGCATTTGTTGAGTGAGACATTGATTGTCGCACGGCTCGCCGTCGCCACACTTGGGGCGCGCAGCCGCGTGGATTGGTTGTCGCTAGCTGCGGATTATGATCGCATCCGCGCTTCAATCGAGCGCGTGCTGCCGGGCTTTGATGATTACAACCGGCGTGTGCGCGAGCCGGGCGGCTTCTATCTGCCGAATGGAGCGCGCGTGCGGGAGTTTATGACCGCCTCTGGTAAGGCACAGTTCACCGTCCACCCCGTGCCGCAAAACGAGCTTGCGCCCGGTCAGTTCCTGATGCTGACGATGCGCAGTCACGATCAGTTCAACACGACCGTCTACAGTCTCGATGATCGTTATCGCGGCATCTTCAACGAACGGCGTGTCGTGTTGCTCAATGCCGCCGACATCGCGGAGGCCGGTTTGCATGAGCGGCAAGTCGTCGATCTCGTCAGCCACTTCAAGGGCGAAGAGCGCATCGCGCGCCGTTTCCTCGTCGTCCCTTACCACATCCCGCGTCGTTGCGCCGCCACCTACTTCCCCGAAGCCAACGCACTCGTGCCCATCAATCACGTCGCCGACAAGAGCAACACGCCAGCCTCCAAGTCAGTCATCATCAGTATCCGTCCGAGCGCAGAAGAAAACGATGAATGATGAATGATGAACTGTTTCTCATTCATCGTTCATCATTCCCTTCGTTAGTGCCAGACGCGCCAGAGCATGATGCAGCCGATGACGAAGCCGATGATGATGACGAGCCGGCGGATAACCAGCCGCCCAAAATAACGGGCCGCGCTCGCGCCGTAGTAGCCGCCGAGGATCGCGCCCACCGCCATCACGAGCGCGACGGGCCAGCGCACTAAACCCGTTAAGGCGAAAGCGAGTACGGCGACGCTGTTGAGACATAAGCCCAGATAGTTCTTCAAGCCATTGGCGCGATGTATGTCCGCGATGCCGAGCAGACCCAACGCCGCGAGCATCAAGATGCCGTTGCCCGCGCCGAAGTAGCCGCCATAGATCGCGGAGCAGAATTGAAAAGTGATCGCGCCCGCCCACCAACTGCGGCGCGGCGCGGCGGGTGTGGCGGAGAGCCGCAGTAGGCGTGTGACCGGTTCCTGTGCCATGAAGAGGATGGTGGCGAAAAGAATCAGGAACGGCACGAGGCGGGCGAATGTGGGCGCAGGCGTAACGATCAAGAGCGCCGCGCCGACTGCGCCGCCGGCCACACTCGTCAAGCCGAGTCTGAGCAGCAACGGCCGGTTCTCCTCCATCTCGCGCCGAAAGCCCCACAAGCCGCCGAGCAGTCCGGGCCAGAGCGCGACGGTGCTGGTCGCGTTGGCCATCTTCGGGTCAAGCCCGACTGAAATGAGGGCGGGGAAGGTGAGCAGCGTGCCGCCGCCGGCGATTGAGTTGATCATCCCGGCCGCGAAGGCTGCGGCGAATAAAAGTAGATAGTGAATGATTTCTTGTGGCATGCGCTCGTTGTGCGACAGGATTAAGCTGCGTGGCAGGTAAAGTCAACCTATATTTCATATGCGAGGAGAAGAAAGCAGCACACAGCTTGGGTGTAAATGCTCACAGTGGCGGCTCAGGGATATATTTGTTCGACTGACACTTGGGGCGCATCTACACTATGATGCAGGTGAGTTACGCTCCAAACATTTTCCACAGATCGGTGATGCGATAGATGAAAGCGATTCGTGTGCAGGAGTTCGGCGCGCCGGAAGTTATGCGGCTTGAGGATGTGGATATACCACTGGCGGGCGCGCGGCAGGTCGTCGTGCGGGTCGCGGCGGCGGGCGTGAATCCGGTTGAGGCTTACATCCGTTCGGGTCTATACCCGCGAAAGCCTGAGTTGCCTTACACGCCGGGCACGGACGGCGCAGGAATAGTCGAGGCAATCGGCGCGGAGGTTAAACGTGTGCGGGTGGGGGCGCGCGTCTACGTCGCCGGCTCGTTGAGTGGCACGTACGCGGAACGCGCGCTCTGTCTGGAGACACAGGTATACGCCCTGCCCGATGCCCTTAGCTTCGCGCAGGGCGCAGCAGTGGGCGTGCCTTATGCGACGGCCTATCGTGCGCTGTTCGACCGCGCGCAGGCGCAACCCGGTGAGACGGTGTTTATTCACGGGGCAAGTGGGGGCGTCGGCGTCGCAGCGTTACAATTGGCGCGTGCGATGGGCCTGCGCGTGATCGGGACGGGTGGCACGGACGAAGGCCGCAAACTCGTTACGGAGCAGGGCGCACACCACGTGCTGGATCATAAGAGTGAGAACTATCTGCAAGAGGTGATATCGTTGACCGATGGGCGCGGCGCGGACGTGATCATAGAGATGCTAGCGAACGTGAATCTGAACAGCGACCTCAGCGTGTTGGCGATGCGCGGGCGCGTCGTCGTGGTCGGCAGTCGCGGCCCGGTGGAGATCGATCCGCGGCAGACGATGGGGCGCGATGCGAGCATCCACGGCATGTCATTGAATAACGCCGGCGAGGCAGACTTGTCGCGCATTCACGCCGCGCTCGTCGCTGGCTTGGAGAATGGCACCCTGCGGCCGGTCGTCGGGCGCGAGTTGCCGCTCGCCGCCGCGGCCCGCGCGCACGAGCAAGTGATGGCGGCGGGCGCATACGGCAAGATCGTTTTGCAGACCGGCGCAGAATGAAAGACAAGCCTAGCGCTCTGATGATGCGCTGATCTGATAGGAAGAATTGCGATGGCGATTGCGACGATCAATCCGGCGACAGGCGAGAAGCTGAAGGAGTTCGCGTCGCTCGGTGCAGTAGAGATTGAGGCGAGTCTTGAGCGCGCGGCCGAGACGTTTCGCACGTACCGGCGCACGCGTTTCGCCGCGCGCGCGGAGTTGATGTTGCGTGCGGCGGAGATTCTTGACAGTGAACAAGAGGATTTTGCGCGGCTAATGACGATTGAGATGGGCAAGCCGATCAAGTCCGCGCGGGATGAGGCGGCGAAGTGCGCGTGGGTCTGTCGTTACTATGCGGAGACGGCTGCGCAGCACCTAGCTGATGAAATTGTTGAGACGAACGCGACGCGCAGTTTCATCCGCTTCCAGCCGTTGGGGGCGGTGTTGGCGATCATGCCGTGGAACTTTCCGTTCTGGCAAGTGATACGTTTCGCCGCGCCCGCGCTAATGGCCGGTAATGTGTGTCTGTTGAAGCACGCCTCGAACGTGCCGCAATGCGCGCTCGCCATTCAAAAAATTTTCCTTCAGGCGGGTTTCCCCGTAGGCGCGTTTCAGACGCTGCTGATCAACGCCGATCAGGTAGCGCACGCGATTGATGACGAGCGCGTCGCGGCTGTGACACTGACAGGCAGCGAACCGACGGGGCGTGAAGTCGCAGCCCGTGCCGGCCGGCAGATCAAGAAGACTGTGCTTGAACTTGGCGGCAGCGATCCTTTCATCGTCATGCGCAGCGCAGATCTTGATGCGGCAGTTGCGACGGCCGTGAAAGCGCGTACCATCAACAACGGTCAATCCTGCATCGCCGCGAAACGGTTCATCATCGCCGCCGAGATTTACGATGAGTTTGCCAGCCGCTTCGTCACGCAAATGCAAGCCCTCAAACTCGGCGACCCGCTCGATGAAGCGACAGACATCGGCCCACTCGCCACGGCGCAAATTCTCGCCGATCTGGCAGCGCAGGTTCGGCAATCGGTCGCCGCCGGCGCGCGTGTTCTGACAGGTGGAGAACAGTTGCTGCGACCGGGCAACTTTTATCCGCCGACTGTGCTGGCAGACATCTCTGCGGCTTCGCGTGCGTACCGCGAAGAGTTCTTCGGCCCCGTCGCCTTGCTCTTTCGCGCGGCCGATCTTACTGAGGCGATCCGGTTGGCGAACGATACGTCGTTCGGTCTGGGCGCAAGCGCGTGGACGAATGACAGGGCGGAGCGGGGGCGGTTTGTGGATGAGTTGGAGGCTGGCTCTGTCTTCATCAACGGTATGGTCGCGTCCGATCCGCGTCTGCCCTTCGGCGGCGTCAAACGCTCCGGCTACGGGCGCGAATTGAGCGCGTACGGCATACGCGAGTTCGTCAACATTAAGACCGTCTGGATCAAAGAGGGCGAAGCGCGGCCCCCAGTGGAGATAGAATAACGCACAGAATTGCCGAAAGTAATTGTTGACTTAACCCGGCCATTTTTGTTTAGCTAATCGCAATGAAAAAACAGATGAAAACGAATACTCCCCGACACTCGTGCAAGCAGATAGGCTGCACCGGCTTGCACAAGCAACTGTCCGGCGTGTTGCTCATCACGCTGCTACTCACGCTTACCCTGAGCCTGTCGGCGCAGATGCCGAAAGGGCAGGAAGAGCGCGGCCTGAAACTAGGCGCGACGCCTGTGCCTACGCCGGGCACGGGCGAGAGCGCGACCGGCGCGACCGAAGCGCGGCCTGAACTGGTGCTGCAAACAGGCCATGCCTTGCGCGTGGACGGTCTCGCTTTCAGTCCCGACGGCCGGCTCGTCGCGACGGGCAGCAAGGACAACACCGTGCGTGTCTGGGAAGCCGCGACCGGGCGCGAGTTGCGTCAACTCGTGGGCCACACCGCTTGGGTTAAGGCGGTCGCCTTTAGTCCCGGCGGCAACTGGCTCGCGTCGGGGGCGATTGATGGCACGATCAAACTCTGGGAGGTCGGCACAGGGCGCGAGCAAGGCGGCGTCACCGGCGGCGGCGTGATCAATGCGATTGCTTTCAGTCCGGACGCGCATTTGATCGCGGCCGGTAATAGCGACGGTGCGGTGTTGGTGTTCGATACTTCAACCGGCCAGATGGCGCAAAAGTTGACAGGGCATACCGGCGCGGTGTTGGCGCTGGCCTTCAGTCCCGATGGTAAGTCGCTCGCATCGGGCGGGCGGGATATGAGCGTGAAACTATGGGACGTAGTTGCCGGTCGCGAGTTGAAGATGTTGACGGGGCACACGGATCGTGTGCGCGCTGTTGCTTTCAGTTCAGACGGGCGACGGCTGGCGTCGGCGAGCAACGATAAGACGATCAAATTGTGGGACGTGAGCAAAGGCAAAGAGTTGCGTACGCTCGCGGGGCACACGGGCGCGGTGCTGGCCGTCGCTTTCGGCGCAAACGGGCACACGCTTGTTTCCGCAGCGGCGGATCATCGCACGGTGAAAACGTGGGATGTGGAATCAGGCCGCGAGACGGGGGCCATCAGCGAAGCCGACAATATTGATACGCAAGAGGCCATTGCGTTCAACGCGAATGTCAACACCGTCGCGTCGAGCAACGGCGACAAGAGTGTGTTGTTGCGCGACATCGGGCGGAAAGCGACGAACGTGCGCACGTTGGCGACACGCGCCAGCGGCGTCTATGCGACGGCCTTCAGCCCCGACAAGAAATGGTTCGCATCGGGAAGCAAGGACAACACCGTCAGGTTGTGGGAGACGGCGACCGGGCGCGAGTTGCAAAAGATGGAAGGGAACATCGGTTTTATCACGACGCTCGCCTTCAGTCCCGATTCGCGCACGCTGGCGTCGGGGGGCTTAAGCGGCACGGTCAAACTCTGGGATGTCGCTACAGGCAGCGAGGTGCGCGCCCTCAATGGCCACACTGAGAGCGTCAACAGCGTCGCCTTTAACGCAGCGGGTCAACTCGCGTCCGCGAGCAACGATAAGACGATCAAGCTATGGGATGTGACGACCGGACAAACGCTGCGCACCTTCGCGGGGCACACCAACGAAGTAGAGTCCATCGCGTTCAGCGCAGACGGGCGCGCGTTGGCCTCAGCGAGCGCGGACAAAACGGTCAAGCTGTGGGATGCGGCGAGCGGCAGCGAGTTGCGCACGCTCGCGGGGCATGCGGATGGCGTCTATGCCGTCGCGTTCAGCCCCGATGGACAGACAGTGGCATCTGCTAGTCATGATAAATCAGTGAAGCTTTGGGAAGCGGCGACCGGGCGCGAGTTACAGACGCTCGCGGGCAACGAAGGTTTCTCGGCCGTCGCGTTCAGCCCTATCGGCAAGCGGCTCGTCGCGGGCGATGTGCGCGGCGTGTTGCGCGTGTGGGATTTGACGAACGCGAACGCGGTACGCACGCTCGTCGGTCATACCGATATGATTGACGGCGTCGCGTTCAGTCCCGACGGACGTTGGCTCACTTCGGGGAGCGAAGACGGCAGCACGCGCCTGTGGGCGACCGACACGGGCGACGCACTCGCGACGCTTATCACGTTCACCGAGAGCGACGACTGGGTCGTCGTCGCGCCCGACGGCTTGTTCGACGGCACGCCCGAAGCGTGGAATCAAATCCTGTGGCGCTTCGAGCGCAACACCTTCAATGCGCGGCCAGTCGAGGCCTACTTCAATGAGTTCTACTATCCGGGTCTGCTCGCGGACATACTCGCGGGCAAACATCCGCGCGCACAAGCAGACATCGCGCTGCGCGACCGGCGGCAGCCGCAAGTCTCTCTGCAACTCGCCAACGCGCAAGGCTCAGTTGATAACGTGACGACGCGCCAGCTCCCCCTGCGGCTCGAAGTAACGGAAGCGCCTGCTGACCGGAAGCATCCGCAGGGCAGCGGCGCGCTGGATTTGCGTCTCTTCCGCAACGGCACGCTCGTCAAACTCTGGCGCGGCGATGTAGTGCGCGATAAAGGCGGCAAGGCTGTGATCGAAACAACCGTCCCCGTCATCGCGGGCGAGAACGATTTGATGGCTTATGCTTTCAACCGCGACAACGTGAAGAGCACGAACGCGGAATTGACCGTCACCGGCGACGCGAGTTTGAAACGACAGGGCACGGCCTACATCGTGGCCGTCGGGGTCAATCAGTATGCGAATCCGAATTTCAATCTGCGCTATGCCGTCGCCGATGCAAATACCTTTGGCGAAGAAGTGCAAAAAGCGCAAGCGCGCATTGACGCTTTCGCACACATCGAGGTTGTGCCGTTGCAAAATCGTGAGGCGACGAAGAGCGACATGCTGCTTGCTCTGAAACGGCTCAGCGGCGACGAGTCGCCCTTGCCGGCGGACGCGCCCGCCGCGCTCACCAATCTCAAACAGGCGCAACCGGAAGATACGGTCATCATCTACTACGCAGGGCACGGACTGGCTGTGCCGCCGCGCTTCTATCTATTGCCGCACGACCTTGGTTATCAAGGCGGCCGCAGCAGCATCGACCGGCCGAGTTTGGAGAAGATGTTGCAGCATTGCGTCTCTGATCTGGAATTGGAGGAAGCGTTTGAAGGCATTGACGCGGCGCAGGTGGTGATGGTGTTGGATGCGTGCAATTCGGGCCAAGCGCTCGAAGGCGAAGACAAACGCATGGGGCCGATGAACTCGAAAGGACTGGCGCAACTAGCATATGAGAAAGGTATGTTCATCCTCACGGCCGCGCAAGGCTATCAAGCGGCGCAGGAGATGGCTACTCTCGGTCATGGCTTGTTGACTTATGCCTTGGTTGTGCAAGGGCTACAAAAGGGTGCGGCGGATCGGCGCCCGCACGACGGGCAGATCGTGATGGGCGAATGGCTCGACTACGCGACCGAGCGCGTGCCGCAGATGCAATTGGAGAAGATGAGAGCATCGCGCGGTCTGGCCTCGGAATTAGCGATTGTTGATGGCGAGCAGAAAATTCCTGACCCGAACAATCGTAGTCTACAACGCCCGCGCGTCTTCTATCGCCGCGAATTGGCCGCACGCCCGCTCGTCGTGACCAAACTCGCAGGCGCGACGGCGCAGGTGAAGTAGAGGGTGGTGGATGCATGTCAAAGCGATAAGAGGGACCAGATATAGAAAGGCGAGGCGGGCTGCTCACGCAAGATGCATAAGCAGCACGCCGCGCCCTTCAGTCGTAAGAATTTTAGGACTTACGCAAGAGCCATCTTCACCGAAGGGGATTTCAGTTGCTGAATCAGATACTCAGACAACTGCCCATACTTGATTTGATAGACCGTGCGTTTGCTTTGATACGCTAGTTCTTTGAGCCTTAACCAGACCAGCAAAGAGCACGCGATGTGATTGCGCTGGATGCGCGCTTTGCGACACTGACAACTTTCCAAGCCGGTGATTTGTTTGGCTTCACGGTGCAACTGCTCAATCTTCCACCGGATGGCACACACCTGTTGTGTCTCATCCGTTGAGTGTTGAGCCGCGTCGTTAGTCACGACGTAATCCGTGCGCTCGGTAGAAAGCACTAACCGGAACAATTGCAAACGATGCCCACGCGGAAAGTCTTTGACATGCACGCGCTTGCCTTGCAGTTGCTCCTCGGCACGCCACTCAAGCGAGTCCACTCTTTGATAATGGATGTGGTCAGCACCGCCTTCGTTGACAAGACGATTGTCTTTCAAGGGGCAATAAAACAGCTTGCCCGCGCGCTCAATGTGTAGCATCAAGGGGCGCGTCGCGTACCACGAATCCATCAGCACCGTGCGAACCGGCAAGAGTTTAGGCTCTCTCGTATGGTCGAACATCTCGCGGACATGGTCGAGTTTTGATTTTCCATCACCCGTTTTGTCAAAGATGCGATAGTCAATAACCCAGAACTGCTCAGTCTCAGGATTGACATACACGCAGGTCACGATGCCGATCCCATTGATAATGGCGTGAGCATTGCCACTGTACTGACGGCGCACCAGTTCAATGGCAAAGGAATAGTTCTTGTCGGCAATCGTATCGTCAAAGAGCAAGTAACCTGTGGGCGCAGTCGTGATGATGTCCTTGACCTGTTCCCACAGCAAGCGCGGTGTTAGTTTGTCGCCGCCTAAGTAACGATTTAAGCGATCATGGCTATATTGCTGGCTATGGTGGGCAAAGTTTGTCAGCGTGTAATTGATTTGACTACTGAGCAAATAAGGGCAGTAATCAAGTCGCGTCGCTCTTTGGTTGGCAGAAATCATTCTGCCATTATCTACTTCTTAGCTTTTTGCGTAAGTCCTAAACAAACTAACACCAAAGGTTAATAACCTCTTGCAAGTGACCTTGTTTGAACTGCTGCAGCGCGACGCGCCCACTGGAGGGCGTTGACAACGCACGTTCATTACCAGTACCGTACACAGCCGCCGGCACCGGCCCGTCCGCGGGCACAATCGGCAGAAAATGACCTGTCTGTCACAACTTATACGAGTGCTGAGATGAGTACCCAGTCCTCCGTCAGCGCACGCCTGTTTATCACCTGCGTATTAGCACTCGCTCTGTCGCCGGCCTTGTCGCCGCGCGCGCAGGAGCGCGGGCTGATCACAGGCGGCACGTCCGCTCCGCAGGCCGCCGCGCGCTTTTACGCGCTCATCATCGGCAACAATAACTACCCGTCTCTGCCGAAGCTGAAGACGGCGGTGGCTGATGCGCGCGAGGTGGAGAAGCTGCTGAGAGAAGAATACGGCTTCCGGACTAAGCTGCTCGTTGATGCCACGCGCTCACAAATCGTCTCGGCACTCTCAACTTATCGGCGCGAGTTGCCAGCCGAGGCCAGCCTGCTGGTCTACTACGCCGGGCACGGGTACAACGACCGGGAGACGGACAAGGCGTACTGGCTCCCCGTCGACGCCGAGCGCGACGACCAGGCGAACTGGCTCATCGCCGACGAGATTACTACAGGCATCAAGGCGCTCCCAGCCAAGCACGTGCTCGTCGTGGTCGACAGTTGCTACTCGGGGACGCTCACGCGGGGCTTAGGCGACATGCAGCCACGCCCGAGCGAGCGTGTACAGTTCCTGCAGCGGATGGCCGCGGGGAAGTCGCGCACACTGATCGCGTCGGGCGGGAACGAGCCGGTGGCGGACGGTGGCGGCGGCGGCCACTCCGTCTTTGCCATGGCCCTACTCAAAGGCTTGCGCGAGATAAGTCGAGGGCAGTTCACGGCCGGCGAGTTGTACAACGGCTACGTGCTCGAGGCAGTGGCGGGGCGTGCGGCCCAGACACCCGTCTACGCGCTACTCCAGAACTCAGGGCACGAGAGCGGGGACTTCGTGTTCGTCAAGGTGAAGGCTGGCGATGTGACTGTCGAGGTGACAGTCACATCGCCGCCCGCCGCTAACGCCGATCCGGCGGCGGTCGAACTCTCCATCTGGAACGCAATCCAGGGCAGCACGGATCCGGAGGACTTCAAAGACTATCTAGCAAAGTACCCGGCGGGCCGGTTCGCCAGTTTCGCCCGGCGGCGCCTCGCGGCGCTGACGAGCGCGGCACCGACCAACAACACGGCACGGCCGCCGGAATCGAATGCCGGCGGCGGCCCGGCCACGGCGGCGAAGTCCGCCGGCACGGCTGACGGCGCGCAAGCGCTGCTCGGGGAGTTCGTTAAGCCGGGGGCAGACCTCGTGGCGCTCAGCAAGGCGCTGCGCCCGACGCGGGCGGATTACGAGGCCGTGTTCACGGCAGAGTTGGCGGCCAAGGCCGAAACTGTGTACGGACAGACTTGGGATAGCGGGCAGCTGGTGGTAGCGCCGAAGCAGGGGCAGACGCAGGTGTTGCTCTTCTCGGCCTCCAGCGAAGAGTTAAAGACCTGGACGGGCGGCTCCGCGGAGTTCCCCGGCGGCTGGAAGAATGTGGGCGCGCAGCTGAAGCCCGGCGTGCGGTTCTACCGCTTCAAGTTCGTGGTGCCGGGCGAGAGCCTTGGGATGGCTTATGACGGGCTGGCGTTCGTCAATGGCCGCTGGCGCATCTTCCCTAAGCCGTGGAGACTGATCGGTGGGAACTAGCCGACACCTACAAGTAGTCAGGGCACTCGGGCCTATAGCATGTGTTATAGACCCGTAGTGGGACGCAGTCGCGAATGGCAGCGTGGTCATCTGCTCTCAGTGTCCGGCGCAGATGCGGGCGATATTGCAAATTATCCAGCCGTTCCGTAGTCAAGTTCAAGACAGTACGGTGCCCGCACAGCCATTCCTTGAAGTGTTTTCTCAGCCGTAGTGCGCGAACGATAACCCAGACAGACGAACTCTCGAGTGCAGTACAGCTAGCCCCCCAATCTCAAGCCCAGATGATCGCACGGCGCATCAGTCAAATCTTGCTCGACGCCCAGATAGGCTTCCGTCGTCTGGATTGATTCAGGGCCCAGCGAGAGTTGGATCTGGTAGAGGGCAACGATTCGCCGGAAAATGGGCCATTTGGCTGTCGCCGGTCGCTTAACGCGCAATACCTTTCAGTTCCTGATTGACTTCCTCAAGGTTGAAAACCTCCGGGTCGAAAGAACCGCCCGCCCACTCCAGCATCTCTTCGTGTTCCGGGTCGTCCTCATCCTTGATGACTTCGAGAAAACGCTCGTAACCCCACACGCCGCCGCAGTCTTCCGGCGGGCACGCCCGTTTGCCCGCCACGCATTGCGGGTAGCGCGCACCGGCTTCAGGCGCGAGCACTTTTTCGACTAAGATTTCGTGACGCCATGAGTCGCCGAAGTCATATTCGTAGATGAACTTCCTCTTCGGCTCAAGTGAGAGCGCACGCAGGCGAACTCGCTTTTCGTTCTTAATCTCGGGTCCCCAGTCGTCCGGCTCCAACATCGGTTCACTGTAATACTCTTCCTCGATGATGAACTGGTGCAGATGCGAGTTCGTCCAGCCCATGGCAACCTGCGCGATCCAGTGCAGGTGATGGAGCGTCGTCGCATCACCGACCAGCACTCTGCGCCAGACGGGAGGCCGCACGTCACGCAGGGTGATCTTCAGTTGATAGATTTCGTTCGGCGTCGGCGCTTGGCGTTTAGGCATCGCGAGTCCTCATGTTGGCATTCAGCTAAGATGGTTTTTGTAACAGTCGTCGCACGGACGTTCTGCCGATCTGTAAGCGGCGGGCGATCTCCGCTTGACTGTGACCCTTGGCGTGTAGCTTCTTCACTTCCTTCTCTTTCAGCGCCGCCGATGGCGGTCGCCCATGCGGACGACCTTCAAGGCGCGCGTTCATGATGCCGGCGCGCACTCGCTCGCGCATGATCTCGCGCTCGAACTCGGCGAAGACGGCGAGCATCCCGGCCATCGCGCGGCCTGACGGCGTCGTCAGATCGAGAGCTTCATTGAGGGAGACGAAGCCGACGCCCACCTCGCCGAGTTCTTTCAAGGTCACGATCAGGTCGGCCAGAGAGCGCCCCCACCGGTCGAGTCGCCAGACGACAATGACATCAATGTCCCTGCGCCGCGCCGACTGCAAGAGCGCTTCACGCTCGGGCCTGTGTTTGGCGCCGGAGCCGATCTCTGTGACTTGGAGGGCGAGCCTCCAGTGACGTTTCTTCACGTACTCGCGCATGGCTTTGACTTGCAAGCCTAGAGTCTGCTGATCGTGCGTCGAGACGCGGGCATAGATGCCGACTTTCATCAGTATCTCTTAGTCGAAAAGGGGGTGGCCAAAAACTCCTCGAAAACGGGGCATGAAAAGTCCAATGTTTTTGCCCTTTTTCAGGGCTTCCGATAGCATGGCCGGAATCTATAGTTTTTCGCCACCCCAGCGCAAGTCTTTTTTGAAGGAGTGCCAAAGCCTGCGATGCCGAGCATTCATGAGACAGCCTACCCGCGACTGAAAAGTTCGATCACGGCAAAAGAGTTAGCCGACGTCTACACGCCGACCCTGGCGGAAGTCGAGTTGGCCGAGCGGGTCGCTAAAGGCCACGTCGCTAAACTTTGCTTCCTACTTCTCCTGAAGACCTTTCAACGGCTCGGCTATTTCATCATGTTGCGCGACGTGCCGTCGCAATTCGTCGCCCACATCGCCGGCTCACTCGCATCTTTCGACAGCGAGTGTTCGTCCGCCGAGTTGGAGCAATATGACAACTCCGGCACCCGTCGCCGCCACGTTCCTATCATTCGCTCGCATCTGGGCGTCAAGCCCTTCGACCGCGAAGCGCAAGCCGAACTATCAACCTTCTTTCGCGCGGCGGCGCAGAGACAGGAAGACCTCGCCGACATCATCAACGTCGGGATCGAAGAACTGATCCGCGCTCGTCGAGAGTTGCCCGGCTTCAGCACGCTACAGGAAGAAGCGCAGCGTTGCCGCGCGGAGATCAACCGGACAGTTTACAGATGCGTGGCCGAAGCGCTTGGAGATGACGGACGCCGTGTCGTGGACGAGTTGCTGAAGGCCGATGAGACAACGCGCCGGAGCAGGTGGAATACGCTCAAGGGCGATCCCGGCAAGCCGACGCTCTCGGAGTTGCGCCAACTCGTTGTGCATCTCAACTGGCTAACGAAACAGAACGTCGGAGCGACGGCCTTCATCGGCATCTCGGATGTTAAAGTCCGGCACTGGGCTGGCGAAGCTAAAAGCCTTGATGCCGCGCGGATGAATGAGATGGAACCGCACAAGCGCTACACGCGCGCCGCCGCGCTGATCAAAGCGCAGGTGGCGCGCTCCCTCGATGACCTCGGCGAGATGTTCGTCAGGCGCATAAAGAAGATCCATCTCAAAGGACAGAATGCCCTCGCGAACTTCCGTGCGCGTCACCAGTCCCGTACCGACCAACTCATCGAGTTGCTGCAAGAGCTTCTCACCGCCATGCAGACGGAAGGGACTGCCGAAGAGCGGTTGGCGGCGTTGTCGGCGGTCGTCGGCGATCAACCTGAAAGGATCGTTCAGGACTGCCATGCGTACACCGCGTATGCGGGCGACAACTACGCGCCGTTCCTATGGCGCTTCTATAAGAGCCATCGGCAGGCGCTCTTTGAGTGGCTGGATCAGGTGCGACTGGTCTCGACCAGCCAAGACACAAGCCTCACCGTCGCGCTCGATCTTTTACGCGCCCATCGTACGAGCCGTGCGGAACGGGTCTCGACTCTTCCTCTCATAAAGGGCGATGAAAATGGCGGCGCTCCGCCGCTCGTGCCCCTCGACCTGTCATGGATACCAGACAAGTGGTGGAAGTTGGTGACGGGGATGATCCGGCGCGATGTGATGCCGGTGCAAGTTGATCGGCGACACTTCGAGGTCTGCGTTTTCTCGCAGGTCATGTGGGAACTCAAGAGCGGCGATCTTTGTATTGAGGGCAGCGACAAGTTCGCTGATTATCGCGAGCAACTCATCTCGTGGGAGGAATACGAGGAGGCGGTCGCCGCCTACGGCGAACAGGTCGAGTTGCCGGTCGAGGCTTCGGCTTTTGTTGCCGAGACGCGCCGCTGGCTGGAGGAAGTCGCGCAGGACACGGACGCCTCCTTCCCCGCCAATGAGATGCTCCGCATCGAAGACGGCGTGCCCGTCCTTCGGCGACTGGAAAAGCGGGACGCGCCCGCCTGTCTCAAAGTGTTGGAAGCGATGATCGCCGAGCGGCTCGAACCTATCGGCATTCTCGACGCCCTCGCCGACACCGAGCAGTGGCTGAACTGGGCTAACCGCTTCGGCCCACTCTCCGGCTACGAGGCGAAGATCGAGAACCCGCGCGAGCGTTACGTCGCGGCTTCATTCTGCTACGGCTGCGGGCTGGGGCCGACGCAGACGGCGCGCTCACTCGACGGGCTTGACCGGCGGCAGGTCGCCTGGATCAATCAACGCCATATCACCGAAGAGAAGCTCGACGAGATCATCACCGGGATCATCAACGCCTACAACCTGTTCGCGCTGCCGAGGCAATGGGGTTCGGGCAAGTCGGCTTCCGCCGACGGGACGAAGTGGGACCTCTACGAGCAGAACCTCTTGAGCGAGTACCATGTCCGTTACGGCGGCTACGGCGGGATCGGTTATTACCACGTCTCGGACATGTACATCGCGCTCTTCTCGCACTTCATCCCGTGCGGGGTGTGGGAAGCCGTCTATATTCTCGACGGCCTGCTTAAGAATGAATCCGACGTTCAGCCCGACACGCTGCACGCCGACACGCAGGGGCAATCGGCGCCGGTCTTCGGCCTATCCCACCTGCTTGGCATCAAGCTAATGCCGCGCATCCGCAACTGGAAAGACCTCAAACTATTCCGCCCGTCGAAGGAGGCGCGCTACGCGCACATTGACGAGTTGTTCTCAGAAAGCATCAACTGGGAGGTCATCGAAACGCATCTGCCGGACATGCTGAGAGTGGTGCTGTCGATCAAAGCCGGGCGCATCACGGCCTCGACGCTCCTGCGTAAGCTCGGGACTTACAGCCGGAAGAACAAACTCTATGTGGCGATGCGGGAGCTTGGGCGCGTGGTGCGGACGGTCTTCCTGCTCAAGTACCTGAGCGACCCCGAACTGCGGCGGACGATCCAGGCAGCGACGAACAAAAGCGAAGCCTTCAACAAGTTCATCCAGTGGGTCTCATTCGGCGGGGGCGGCCTGATCGCCGAGAACGACCGTGACGAACAGCGCAAGCTCATCAAGTATAATCATCTGGTTGCCAACTGTCTGATCTTTCACAACGTCCATTCTTTGACGCGCGTGCTGCATGAGTTGGCGGCGGAAGGCTACAAGATCGAAGCTGAGGCGGTGGCGCGCTTGAGTCCTTATCTGACCGAGCATATCAATCGCTTTGGAAAGTACACGCTCAATCTGGCGCGGGCGACGCCGGCACCAGATTACAGCCTGACGTTCAAAGCCGCCTCGGGATAAAGGCCGGAGCAAATGGCCCATTTTCCGGCGAATCGTTGCCGTCTACCGATCTGGTCGAGGGCAGCGCCACCTTTGTAGGCGAGTTTCGCAAACGTGCGCCGGAGATCATGCGGCGCCACACCTGTCTGTTTTAGCTGCTCCGCATAATCAGCCACGATGTTTCGAATCGCTTGTGGGGTAATGCCTTGGCCCATGACCTTGTCGCCTTTATTGACGGCGCGGAAGACAAGGCCCGTGACGACACCGGCGCGCCCGCGCCACGCATCTATGGCGGCTTTCGTCCAGTGCGGCATCGGCACACTGCGCACCTTATCGCGCTTGCCGATTAAGTCAACTAACACCCACCGCCCATCCCGTTGTTGAATGTGGTCGCAGGCCAAGTTCGCCGCCTCCGCCCGCCGCAGCCCGCAGCCAATCAGCACGGTGAACAGGGCCCGGTCCCGCAGACCTTTGAGCGAGCGCGTGTCGGGCGTGCCCAGCCACGTTTGCGCCTGCTCGCGCGTGAGCCAGTTACCGATGCGCCTGCCTTCCTGGCGGGCACCTTTGACGGCACGGATGCCGGAGGCTACCTGCGGATCAAGCGCGCCGTTGTCGGCCGCTTCAAGCGCGAGCTTGCCAGTAGGAGCTATTTTCCCACACGGAGGAAATTCAAAAGGCTACTTACATGATTTGCACTGGAGGTAGAAAATTGAAGATGAAAGTAACTATTCACGTTCTCGATGCGAGATTCAACTTCCTTCGCGGCGACTGGAACGATTGTTAAGGCATAGTCCGCCTAAGGTCGCCCGCTGCCCAAGACACTATCAATGAACGGATCAACCTCTCGATTCCGCACGTCAACCGGAAGCTGATGCCCGAAATCCGGGTAGATGAGCGCACGAGCTTTGCCGCCGCCGCGAATGATCTCCGCCGCCAATCGTCGGGCATGTTCCGCTGTCGTCCGCTCGTCCTTCGCCCCATTCAATATCAGAGTTGACGCTCTGATGCTGCCAGCTACGTCTATGACAGAGCGAGCCAGCAATGCCGCGATTGTGCCGCCGGTCTCATCCCTGATCGCCTTGACCACAGACTGTTTGTCTGCGCTCGAATCCGCATCTTTGACATAAGCTGGCAAGTCGTACTCGCCCGAAATCAGCACCAGACCGGACACGGAAGAATCGTGCGCGGCGACGAGTCCGGCCGTCACTGCGCCGCGACTGATGCCTTCGATCAGTAGCTTTCCGTCCGCTGCCTGACCCTCTGACTTGAGCTTCGCAAGCACTCCCGCAACAGCGTGTTGAGTAAATGGTCCGCAGAAGTCTGCCGGACCCGAAGAGTTGCCGTAGCCGGGTTGTGAGACGGCGACCGCCAAGTAGCCGCGGCTGGCGAGTTGTTTCAGCACTCCCCAGTCGGCAAACTCTTTTCCGCCGGGCCGGCTGCCATTCTGATGACCATGAAGTAACACGATTGTCGGGTACGGAGCTTTCCCGGATGGAAGTTCAATGAAATACTCGACTTGCTTGGACGGATCATCCGGATGCCGGATACGGAGCGATGCGGAAGCTGCGCCTGAGTGACAAGAACATAGAAACAAACAAGCAACGCTCACGAGCCATAAACGATGTGTCTTCATTCCCCTTTCACCGGGTCGCAAATTGTAATCCATTCAGCAAGTTTAGCGCGGGACGTGCGCTGAAGAGAAGACGAGCGGCGTGTCATGAAAGACCCGCTCAATCGCACTTAGAAGCGAGCGGCTTTGCTTGCGCGCTGTCGAGAGATAGCTTCGGACACGACAGAAGCGGCGCGCACCATCGGCAGTTCTGAAGCAGCCCGAGATTTTCTGCTGCAACTTGACCATTCGTAAGTCGCGTTCCGAGCCATTGTTGTCGAAGGGCACACTTTGGTCCGCCATGAAGCGCAAGACTTCGTCGCGGCGTCTTAGCAAGCGGTTGATCACGCGGCGCGGTGTTGGTTGAAGCGGCGGCTTGTGCAGTGGCGCGTCGCCTTTCAACTTTCTGACGGGCAGCGGGTTCAGACGGTCAGCTTTCTTGACCAGTTTATCGTAGCGGCGCATGAAGTCATTTTTCATCCGCTCGCTGAACTCTCCTTTGGCATCCGTTTTCGCTTCACCCACCGCGTCTTTCATCTTCAGCAGTAGTTTGGAGAGCGGAGTGGTCCAGACCTTCTGCTCAGGACTGGCCTCTGCAACAAAGACGAGATCACGTAAGAGGTGAACATTACACAGGCCGTGGCGACACTGCTCATACCACTGGTAAGAAGAGAAGCCGTCTCTGACGAGCGTGCCCGTAAACTGCGGCAGGATGCCGATCTCGTCCATGGCCGCCTTGCCGCGATGATGATCAAAGCCATAGTGCGTGAGTTCATCGGTGCGAGCGACGTGAATATAACCACCACTTCCGGCGACCCGCAGACCCGTTTCATCCACGCCGATGACTGAGGAGTCACGGAGCGCAGCCTTGATCCGCTGCTCGGTATTGACCAGTTTTCCCGAAGAAACACGTGCTGCGCGTTGAATGGTCGCTGCTGAGATGTGGCAATCGAGGAGATCACGCATGGTTTCTGCGGTACGAGCCACTGGGAGGAGTTGATAGAGGTGGAGATAAACTGAGCGCGACAAAACACCCGGCCCATATTGGACCGGCGCGTGGACTCCGGCAGGGAACTTCGCTGTCGTCGTTGTTCGACACGTTGAGCAACGTCTGGTCTCAGCCCGATGTTCGGTGACTTGCACGCGCCCTTCGAGGAGGTCGAAGACTTGGCGTCGGATTCGTGCCGATGGCTTGATGTGATGTAGTTGAGCGCCGCAGCCAGCGCAGAGGTCGGGAGTGTGAATGATGACCTGCGCCGGATGTGCGACTTGTCGCAGCGTGGCGCCGCGATGGCCGAACTGACCGCCGGGCTTTCTGCCGCTGTTCTTTCTGAGGCTTCTGGTGCGGGGTGTCTTCTGCCACGGCGGATCGAGTGATGGAGGCAATGAGGAGTTATGCGAGTCGCGCTCAACAGGTTGCTGGTCGCCGCGTTCAACCTCGCGCTCCAGTTCACGCAGGCGACGCAGGAGTTGATGGTTGGGTTGGCGTTCTCGAATCAGTTCAGCAGTGTTACGAGCGAGCGTGCTTTTAACTTTGGTGAGTTCCTTCGAGAGCGCGGCG
>JBBRYU010000019.1:0-32017 GCA_038237345.1 Pyrinomonadales bacterium | reverse complement strand
GTCGGCAGCGAGGCCGCCTTGATGAAGCGCTTCAAATCGCGCACGCGACTGCGGCGTAACTCGGAGCTCGGCAACAGACTAATCGCCTGCTCGATCACGCCCGCGCGCAGCATGCCGGGCAGACGGCGATAGCGTTCTGCCATACGCATCGCCGCGTAGCGTTCGTAACCGGCGAAGCACTCGTCGCCGCCGTCGCCGTTGAGCGCGACGGTGACGTGTTGGCGCGTCTCGCGCGCGACGTAGTAAGTTGGGATGGCCGATGAGTCGGCGTAAGGCTCGCCGTAGTGCTCGACAAGCGTCGGGAGAATCGCGAGCGCGTCGGGGCGAACGATGAACTCGTGATGCTCCGCGCCGACGTGCTCGGCGACGCGCCGCGCGTGGTGCAATTCGCTGAAGTCCTGCTCCTCAAAACCGATGGCGAAAGTCTTGACCGGCGTGCTGCTCGCCTCGCTCATCAACGCGACGACTGTGCTTGAATCGATCCCGCCGGAGAGAAACGCACCGAGCGGCACTTCCGACATCAAACGCACGCGCACCGCATCGCGCAGCAACTCGACCGCGCGCTCGCCCGCCTCTTCTTCCGTCAGCTTCACCTTCTTCGTGAAGTCGGGCAGCCAGTAGCGTTCGAGCTTGATCTCGCCCGTGCGCGTGAAGCGTAAAGAATGGCCCGGCTCAAGTTTTTTGATCTGCCGGTAGGCGGTCAGCGGCGCGGGCACGCACATGAACGAGAGATAATGGTGAATCGCTTCGGGCAGCACTTCGCGGCCGATGTCCGGGTGCAACAGGAGCGCGCTGAACTCCGAGCCGAAGATAAGTTGATCGCCAACGTGCGCGTACAGCAGCGGCTTTTTGCCGACGCGGTCGCGGGCCAGAAACAGTTCCTCTTTGCGCTCGTCCCAGATGGCGAAGGCGAACATGCCGCGCAGATACTTCGGGCAGTCCGCGCCATACTGCTCGTAGGCGTGAACGATGGCTTCAGTGTCGCTGTCGGTGTAGAACTCGTGGCCGAGTTTTTCGAGCCGTTCACGCAGTTCTTGGTAATTATAGATTTCGCCGTTGAAGACGATCCAGGCCGAGCGATCCTCGTTGTGCATGGGCTGCTGCCCGCCGGCCAGATCGATGATGGCGAGGCGGCGCATGGCGAGGCCGGCGCGCCCGTTGAGATACCGCCCCTCTTCGTCCGGCCCGCGATGACGGATCGCGTCGCACATGCGCTGCAACAACTCGGCGTCCACCGCGCGGTCGCCGCCGCGCACTATGCCTACGATGCCACACATAACTTAAACGTTCTGCGGCGCACGCTCGGCCGCGTCCACCGCCACCGGCGGCCGCGCCTCACTCCCCTGTTGCCGCGCCGCGCACAGCAGCACGGCCGCCGCGCCTTAGTCCGGCACCAAAAACGACGATGGCGACGCAGAGCGCCAGCGCCGTTGCTCCCAGAAGACTTTTCATTTAATTATGACCCGATAAAGCTTGACTCAGTGACGCGAGGCAACACCCGCAGGTAGCCGCGCTGCGGGATGCGCAGGCGCGCACTATCTCAAAACCCCAACCCCTTCTGTAAGTCGTTGGCGATCTTTTCCAACTCCTGCTCCTTGTTGCGTCGCCAGCGCTCGGAGCGGCGCTGCGCGGCGACTGCCTCGCTCGCTGCCTGCCGCGCTAACTGCTGCTGCCGCCGCCGCTCCTCGCTGCGCTCTTTCAACAACACGTAGCCCACCGCGACAAACATGAAATAGAAGATCACGATCTGCGCACGCTGCCGGTACGCCGTGCCCACGTTGCCCTGAAAGACCGAGTAGGCCAACGTCAACATCACCGTGAACAACAGGATCGGCAACGCCTGCCGCAGCCGATACTTGAGCGTGAACCATAGCCCCAGCACGAGCAATGGAAAACAACTCCACCAGACGAGCATCTCCGGCAGCGTGATCGACTGCCGCAGATTGGCCAACTGCCACGGGAAGGGTGCGAACAGGAGATAGACCAGCCCCAGGGGGATGGCGGTGAGCGCGCCTGTCGTCGTCGAGACGTCCACGTCCTTGCCGAAGGCCGACTGCGCCGCCGCGCCCGCCAAGTCGGCGCGGCTGCGCTGTACGGTCTCCAGCGTCCCGAAGTTTTCATACTGCGCGTTCGCCGTGCGCAGCACGCCCCAGTAAGTCAGCGCCAACCCAATGCCGGCGATGATCATCACCTGGCGCGCTAGACTCTGCGCTGTGATCTGCCGCATGCCGATGACAAACGCGCCGCCGATGGCGATGCTCATCATGTAGAAGATGTAGAAGCGTAGACTCAGCAGGCCGCCAAGCGCGAGGAGCAGAATGACGAAATATTTGACGCGCAACTTCTCACCCAACTCCAAGGTCGCCAGCATTGCCAACGCCAGCAGGAAGACGATGGGGCCGTCCTTCAACCCCTGCGCCGACCAGAGGATGAGCGACGGGAAAAAAGCGACCAGCAACCCCGTCAGCCGCGCGACCCGTTGGTTGTTGAAGATGTGGCGCGCGCAGAGATAGATGGCGGGAGCAGTCGCCGCACCCATGATCGCGTTCGTGAACTGCACCGCCAGCAGGTTGCGCCCGACCAGACTGTAAACGCCTCCAACGTAGTAGGGCATGCCCCAGAACGTGTCAAACGCAGCCGCCAACGCCTCTTTGTAGCGCATTTCGCCATGCCAGACGCGCCACATGGCGAAGCCCTGCATGTCATAGGTGAGGGCGTCGCCGCCGAAGAAGTCTTGCAGGCCGAAGGCGAAGATGAGGGTGCCGACAAGCACGCGCACAAGCAGCGCGCCGACGAATAGTTGCAGAAGAAATCTGCATTCGGGGCCGTCGCTGCCGCCGCGCCGGATAGCCAGTCCCACGCCAAGCGCAAGGACGGCGCAGAGCAACATGGCCGGCGCACCATTGCCGGGCGCGAGCAGTAGCACCATCACTACCACTGCCAGCGATAAACCAATCAACAGCCCCTGCATACTTTTCGCTCATCCGCGCGGCCGGCCGCACACGCCGCCGGGAAACTCAAGTCGCACGCCAACGGCTCGCGTCGTCCAGCGCGCACCGCCCTATCATGTTACGCACGCAGTACGAGGTTGTTCTCCAACACTAAGCCATCGAAGTTCGCACCCTGAAAAGTTTTGATCGCATCCTGCGGGCGACACACAATCGGCTCTTGAATGTTGAACGAGGTGTTCAAGAGCATGGGCACGCCGGTCAACTGCTCGAATTCGTGAATCAACCGCCAGTAGCGGGGATTAACTGCGCGGCTAACCGTCTGTGGGCGCGCCGTGCCGTCCACATGCACGACCGCAGGGATCGCCGCGCGCTGCTCTTCGCGCACGTGCAAGACCGTGATCATGAACGGGTCGTAATGCGGATGACCAAACAAGCTTTCGGCGGCCTCTGCCAGCATCGAGGGCGCGAGCGGCCGAAACCACTCGCGCAGTTTGACCTTCTTGTTCAATAGCTCGCGCATGTCGGCGCGGCGCGGATCAGCGATGAAACTGCGATTGCCGAGCGCGCGGGGGCCGAACTCCATGCGCCCCTGAAACCAACCGAGGATCGCGCCATCCGCCAGCAGCCGCGCGACGCGTGGCAGTAGTTCTTCGTCAGGTAGCGTCTCAAACTTCAGTCCGGCATCGCGCAATGCCGCCGCGCATTGCTCCGACGTGAAACCGGGGCCGTAGTAAGCATGCTCCATGCGGAACTTGCGCGGTTGGTTGAGTCGCGTGTGCCAGATCATCAGTGCCGCGCCGAGCGAGCAGCCCGCGTCGCCCGATGCCGGCTGGATGAAGTAACGCTTGAATGGCGACTCGATCATGATGCGCCCGTTCATTACCGAATTGAACGCGACGCCGCCCGCCATGCACAGATTCTCCGCGCCCGTGCGCTCGTGCAAACCTTTCAGCAGATGCAGCGCCGTGTCCTCTAAAACTTTCTGCGCGCTCGCCGCGATGTTCCAGTGATGCTGCGTCAGTTCCTCGCCCTGCTTGCGCGCCGGTCCCAACGCTTTTGTGATCACGTCGCCGAACTGATAATGCTTGGCAAGGTGGTGATCGAGCACACGAATGTCGAAGTGAAAATCATGGTTGCCATTAACGATAAGGACGCGCCGGGCGAAGAAGTCGTAATACTCCGGCTGGCCGTATGCTGCCAGCCCCATCACTTTCCACTCATCGCCCTCGAACATGTCGAAGCCGATGAAGTTGGTGACGGCGGAATAGAACTGGCCGAGCGAGTGCGGCAGTTTGATGCGCTTCAAGACACGGATGCGCGTGTCCTCGCCTTCGGAGAAGAGCGTGGTCGTGTCTTCGCCCGTGCCGTCCCACGTCATGATCGCGGCGCGCTCGAAGCCGGAGACGAAGAAGGCGCTGGCAGCGTGGCACTGATGATGCTCAAGGAAGTGGAACTTGAAATCGCTCGCGCCGAAGTGCTCGCGGATGCGGCGTGGGTGCTTGAGCATGCCGAGGTAATTCTCGCCGACCTGCGTCACGCCTCTGTCCACGCGCGCCTTGAACATGGCCCGCGAGATAAGGCCCGACTTGATCGCTTGCAGCGCCTTATGGCGCAAGACCCACGGCTTCCAGTAGAGACCGATGTGCGCCACGTCCTTGATCATGATCCCGGCTTCGTCTAAGCAATACTGCATCGCCTGATAGGGAAAGCCGCTGTGGTGCTTGCGGCGCGAGAAGCGCTCCTCTTCGGCCGCAGCGACAATTTCGCCATCATGGATGAGTGTCGCCGCCGAATCGCCGAGCGTGGTAAAACCTAGAATGTACATAGATTGGTCAAACAAAAACGGCCCGCATGTTTCTGGCCCGCGATTTTTCCTGCAAGGTCGCGCGCCCCACGGCCCAAATGGCTTGTAATAGCAAGTTAAACTACCAAAAAAAGTAGCAGAAGTCACCCGCCCACACGTGCGCCGACGCACGCGCCGCCAGACGGCATCACGCGCTGACGCTACGCTGCACGGCCGCGCGCAACGCCGCCGCAAGTTTGTCCGCCTGCGCCGGCAGCGCGTAATGCTGCAAGGCATGTTGTCGCCCGGCCGCGCCCATCGCGCGCCGCCGCGGCGCGTCGGTCAACAGACGCGCGAGCACCGTGTGCCACTCGTCCGGCGTCGCGGCCAGTAAGTGCGTCACGCCCGGCTCGCCCAGCTCGGCGCAGACGCCGACCGGTGTGACGACGAACGGCACGCCGACCGCCATGTACTGAATCGCTTTGAACCCTGACTTGCCTGCGAGCCATTTGCCCGGCGATGAAGGGTTGTAACTCATCGGATACAGACCGATGTCCAACGACTGAAAGTCCGCGACCTCGCGCGCCAAAGCCCACGGCAGATTCTCAACCTCAACGCCCGGCAACTCGATGCGCTCACGCCCCGCGCCCACGACCCGCAACCGAAAACGGTGCTCGCGCGCCAACGCTTGCAACATGGGAAAGATTGTTTCGAGATAAGCGAAGGTCGAGTGCGTGCCGATCCAACCAATGACCGGCGCGTCCGGCGCGGGCGCAGGCGGCGCGGGGCGGAACAAGTCTGTGTCTACGACCGTCGGGATGACGACAGCGCGTGCGCCCTGTCCCTCGACGTATTCGGCGATGAAACGATTGCCGCAAATGACGACTGTTGACCAACGGATCAATTCATCCGTCTTGCCGAACCACTTCAACGCGCCGCCGATCCGGCCGTAACTCTGACTGACATAGCGCACGTAAGTCGCGTCGTCCAGATCGAGCACGAGCGTGCGCCCGGCCACGCGCGTCAACAACCATTCGATGATGGGCGGGCCAAACAGCAAAGCCTCGCGCTGCACGAGCACCACGTCGAAGCGGCGCGCACGCAGTACGTCCGCGGCGCGCCGCTGCATCGCGCCCGCGAGCGCAAGGGCCGTGCGCGGCAACTCCGCGCGTTTGTACAACGAGCCAAACGTGCGCCGGTCGAGCAAGGGCCGGAGCGTCACGTCTATGCCGCGTGCCTTGAGCGGCGCAATGAACTGCGCGACGCGGTAGCGCGTGGCCGCCGCCTCGACCGGATAGGTGCAAAGAGCCAACACTTTCATCTTCAGTTCGGTAGCCGCACGCCTCGGGCCACTGTCGGGCACGCAAGCTCGCATGCTCGTCACGGTGAGTGTTGCGCCGCCAGCGCAGGGGTCTGTTGCTTGCGGATGCGCCGGTATACGTTGCCGTAGCCGACACCGCCGACGTTGACGAGATCAAACTGCCGCCGCGCGACCTGCATGCAGCGGGCGCGCAACGTGGGATCAGCCGCTAAGTCGAGCGCCTGCGCAGCCGCCGCCGCCAGCGCCTGCGCGTCGAAACTGCGGAGCACCACGCCGACCCGCTCGCGTTCAAGTAGCTCGTCGGTGTCCCCCACGCCAGCGTTGCTGACGACCGGCAGCCCGGCGAGCAGGTACTCCGGAATCTTCGTCGGCGACGAAGCGATCTGTGCGAAAGTCGGTTTGCGCAGCGACAGGCCCAGCCGGGCGCGGCGCAGGTACTGCGGCACTTCGGCGGGCGACACCGGCCCGACCCAGAAGTCTTCGTCCTGCAAGCCCACCCGGCGGAGCGTCGCCGCCGCCGCCGCCGCCTGGCTCTTGGTCAGGATACGCAGAAAGGCGTCCGCGCGGCGCGCCCGCACCGCCAGAAAAAACTGGCCGATCTCTTCCAGCAGATACAGCCCTGTCACCGCGCCCGCATAAATCAACTCGAAGCGTTCCGGCGTTGTCATCGTCGGGTTGGCCGCCGCTTCCGTCTGTGGTGATGCGAACCGGGCGGCGTCAACGCAACACGGGATCACCTCGATCTTCTCCGCGCCCGCATACCCTTGCGCGACGACCCAGTCGCGCATCCGGCGCGTGAGCACTACGAGTTGATCCGCGCGTCTGAGACCCACGCCTTCCAGCCATTTCACCGCGCGATAGACGGCCGAGTCCGGCCGCCAACGCCCCGCGTCCGCATACTCTTCGGCCATCAAACCGCGCACGTCGAAGATGACGCAACCACCAGAAAGCGGCCGCGCCAGCAACGCCATCGCTAACGCCATGTGCGCACGCGCGTGCAGCACATTGATGCGATGCCGGCGGGCGAGCCATATGGCCGTCGCCGCGCCCATCAGAATGTCATAGAGCGTGGCCGGCGCGGACGGACGCTTGTGGTAAGCGCGGGCGAACCAATGGATGCCGTCCGCCGCGAGACGAGTGCGCGTCTCGGCCAGTTGCGCCGTTGTCCACGCGCGACTTAACTGCGGCTCGAAGGTGAGGAGATAGACTTCCATTCCCTGCGCCGCCAGTTGCCGCAGGTAGGGCAACACCTGCGTCTGCACCAACGGCTCGCGGAGGCCGAAGTAGCATAGGTAGAGTGTGCGAGCTGAAGCTAAAGATGACATGCGGCTTGACTGCGACCGAACACGCGTGCGCGAACTCATTCTGCACGGGCGAAGATTGACATTAAGTTTTCCATGCGACTTTCGTCAACCGGCCGCGGCACCCGGTTTGCTGCCCACGCGAAAGCTTTGTTAAGCTGCCCGCGCAGTTAGACCATTTGGCAGACCTTCGCCGCGCGCAGCACGCACAGAGGAACGTGGCACATGGCCGCAGATGCCCCGCAACAAACGCCCGAGACTTTGAACTACGACCCGCGCACGGTCGAAGGGTTCGGGCACGAATGGAGCCGCTTCGATCAGGCCGCGTTGGACGAACACGAGCGGCAGGAGTTGTTTGCCGCCTACTTCAAACTCTTCCCGTGGAGCACGCTGCCCACCAACGCCATCGGCTTCGATCTGGGTTGCGGCACAGGGCGCTGGGCCAAGTTGGTCGCCCCGCGCGTCGGGCGGCTCTACTGCGTGGACGCGAGCAAAGAGGCGCTCGCCGTCGCGCGGCGCAACCTCGCTGCTTGCGCCAACTGTGAATTTGTCGCAGCCTCGGTCGCACAGTTGCCGTTCGCGGACGGCACGATGGACTTCGGCTATTCGCTCGGCGTGTTGCATCACGTGCCCGACACGGCTGCCGGCATCAAAGCCTGCGCGGCTAAACTCAAACCCGGCGCGCCGTTGCTGCTTTATCTCTATTACGCTTTCGACAACCGCCCCGCCTGGTTCCGCCTGCTCTGGCGTGCGAGCGATACGGGCCGCCGGCTGATCTCCAAGCTGCCCTTCGGCTTGAAACACGCGCTGACGGAAGTGATCGCGCTCGGCATCTACTGGCCGCTCGCCCGCACCGCGCGCCTGCTCGAAGACATGGGCCGCGATGTGGACGCCTTTCCGCTCGCGCTCTACCGCCGCCGCAGTTTCTACACGATGCGCACCGATGCGCTCGACCGCTTCGGCACAGTGCTCGAACAACGATTCACCACGCGCCAGATCAGACAGATGATGGCAGCAGCCGGGCTGGAACGGATCGAGTTCAGCGACACGATGCCCTACTGGTGCGCGTTAGGCTACAAAAGAGGGTAAGCCGCCATCGCACAAGCGCCTTGTCATTTGCATAGTCTGCTACAAGCTAAATCCCAATCTCGTCGGGCCGGACAGTGAACAGGTAGTTGAGCGCCTGCTCGCTGCCGACGATCTCTGTGCGCGCCACAGGGCCAGTGGGGAGGAGGTGGTAGAAGCGATAGTCGAGCGGACGTAATATGTCTTCAAGCTGCCGCCCATTGCCGGCGTCAGGCCAGACCTCGCAGATGATCTCGGGCCGGTCGCGGGCTAAGGTCTCTCGTCCACCCGCCAGCACCTCGTGCTCGGTGCGCTCCGTGTCGAGCTTGATAAGGCCGATGCGCGCGATCCTTTCCTGCGCCACGATCTGATCAAGCGTGACGACGGACACAGGCACGTGTTGCACCGTGCCTGCCGGCAGAGTCGCTAACAGCATGTCGCTGCGCAAAGAAGATGAGACCGGCTCGTCCCCGTCGGGAAAGTAGAACTCCTGCGTCCCTGGGCGCTCGCCGAGCGCAGCGCAGAGCGGGCGCACATTCGGCAGCCTGTTCAGCGCGACGTTGCGCTCCAACCGGCCGAAGACACGCGCCAACGGCTCGAAGGCGAAAACGCGCGTGGCCGGATTAGCGAGTGCGGCGAGCAAGCTGAAGAAACCGATGTGCGCGCCCACGTCGAAGATGGTCTCAGCCCCGCGCGCCAAGCGGTAGAAGAGTGCCGTCATCTCCGGCTCGTAGCCCTCCCAACCGCGCCAGAAAAGTTGCGTCGGTATCCAGTCCTCGCCGGTCGCGTCGAGCTTGAGCACTTGGCCGTCGGGTAATGCGACAGCGGTCACGCCCGTGCGCGGCAGGTGCTTGATCACAAACTCCGACTGCCGGCCGGTCGCGGCGAACAAGCCCTTCAACGCCGACGTGGTCAGATGATTCAAGGGCTGCGAGGCGCGCACCCGCTTTAGCATGTCTTTGATGGCCATGGCAAAAAAGTATCGACGCTTGCGCGCTATGCACGCTTGCGCCCGACGTAAAAATAGCGATTGCCCCAATGGTCGGGGCGGAGCGCGGAGAACGCCTGCGACATACGCCGCAGCGCGAAGAGGCCGACGGCGCGCGGGCGGCGCAGATCAGCGAGCAGCAAACCACTCGGCGCAGGCCAAGCGACCTCGCGTAAAATGTATTCAACTTCGATCAGACCGAAGCGGCGAAAGAATTCGCGCTGCCCGTGCGCCGTCGCCAGCAGCACGTGATAGGGGGCCATCTCTGTCCGGCGGCCCGGCCGCAACCGCCGCGCCACGGCGAGGACGGACGTGAAAAGTGAGGCGTTGGCTTCGAGCGGCCCCTGCGCCACGAGCAGCCCGCCGGGTTTGAGCAAACGCAGAATCTCCGGCATCTGTTCGTCGAGCTGCGTCAAGTGCTCGATCACGTCGCCCAAATGCAGCACGTCCGCCGCCGGAAAATCCGCACGCTCGTGCGGGCGCGTGAAGACCGGCGCACCCGTGTGCGCGGCCACACGCTGCGCCACCTCTGCGCTGAACTCTACGCCCACCGCTTGCCAACCCGCGCGTTGCGCCTCGACCAACAACTCGCCGCCGCCGCAACCGTAGTCCACGAACGTGCCCGGCGGCTGCGCCCGAAGCAACGCGACCACGCGCGCCGGCTCTTTCGGGTTCTCGACGTGCCCCGCGCTCCCGCCCTCCTGCGTGTAGTCGGGGCCGTACATCTCGGCGAGCGCGGCCGCGTCCGGCATCGGCGCGCAGTAGAGCGTGCCGCAGGCGAGACACGCGGCATAAGGAAACGCGCGGCCGTGATAATAGGTTGTGCCGAGCCACGACGCGCCGGCCCGCTCATTGCCGCAAAGAGGACAAGCCATGCAAGGACTCCATCTGTGTATCAATCGTCGGTTGCGTGTGTAACAACGTGTGCCTCATCACAGAGGCACGCGCTGAGTTGCGTCCCCGTGCCTCAAGTGCGGCTGCGGCGCAAGCTCGCGGTAGAGTTGCTCCCACGCGCGCAGACCCGTGCGGCTGTCGAAGCGTTCGCCGGCCGCGGCGCGGCCGCGCTCGCCGAGTTGCCGGCGCAGTTCCGGCTCGCGGTACAGCTTCATCATCGCCGTCGCCAACTCCTCCACCGAGCCGGGCGCGACGAGCATGCCCGTCTCGCCGTCAACGAACAACTCAAGCACCGGCTCGATGCGCGCGACGATGCACGGCAGCCCCTTGAGCATCGCTTCAATCGGCGCGAGCGGCAGCCCCTCGAAGAGCGAGGGGAAGACGAACGCATCCGCCAGCGCCAGACATGCGCCCACATCCGTGCGCCGGCCCAAAAATCTAACGCGCTCGCTCACGCCCAACTCGCGCGCCAGCGCGGCGAGCGCCGCCGCCTCCGGCCCTTCGCCCACGAAGACCAGATAAGCATCCGGCAGCGCGGCGGCCACCAACTGGAAAGCGCGCAGCAAGACGGACTGTCCCTTCTGCGGTGAGAGGCGACCGACGTTCACAAACACGAATCCGGCGGCGGGAAGCTGCGCCTCTTGACGCAGGTGGCGCGGCGCGTCCGGCGCACAGCGCAGCGTCGCCTGATCGATTGAGTTATAAATGACGCGCACATGTGCGGCGGGCACGCCGAGGTTGCGCACGGCGGAGCGTTTGACCGCCTCGGAGCAGGCGACAAAGAGCGGGCGCGCGCGCCGCGCTGTCCATCTGTCAAGGCGGCGGAGTACGGCCATCTTGTGCGGCGGCCAGCCGGCTGCGCGGATCGTCTCCGCGTCGTAAGTTGTCAGGTGCAGCGTGTTGATGATGGGGATGCGCGGGCCCGTGAGCCGGCTCAAGCGCACGCTCACGTCGGCCTCGAAGAGCCACGTCTGGACGAGGTCGGGCCGGCGCGCGCGCAGCAAGGGCACGAGGCGTGCGGGCGCAAAGAGCCACGGCCACTTGCGCGGCAGATGCAGACAGATGACTTCGTGCCCGGCCGCTTGCAACTCGGCGGCGAAGTCGTCCGGCGGGTGCAGATAGCAGATGACGTGCGCGAACTCGGCGCGGTCGGTGTTGCGCACGAGATTCACGAGTTGCCGCTCGGCCCCGCCGCGCCCCAGCGAGGTTATGACGTGCAATACCCTGAGGGTCATGATGTGCGCTTGGCGACGTGCGCCGGCCCTTCGGTCGGTTCGCTGCGGCCGGCCGACAGCGTGCGCTTCAACTCGTTCGCGTAGAGTCTGCGCACCAACCGCGTCTCGGCCAGTGCGCGGTGCCGCAGTTTGCGCCACGTGTGCTGCGCCTGCGTGAGCGCGTAGCCGGTCAACAGATTGGCGAGCGCCAGCCGCCGCGTGAGGCAGAGCCGTTGGAAGCGGAAGAACCCTTCGTACTCGGTGCGCCGCTTTTCGAGATCAGTCCAGCGCTTGGCCGAACTTTGCCCGCCGTGGTGCAGTACCGTGGCGCGCGGCTCGAAGATCATCCACCAACCCGCGCGCACGATGCGCAGCGACCATTCAGTATCTTCACCGTACATGTGAAACCGCTCATCGAAGCCGCCGACCGCGTCGATCATTTTGCGTTTGACCATGAGCGCCGCGCCACTCAGCAACCGGGCGCGCCGCCGCCGCGCGTGATGCCAGTGATAACCGAGCAGCAACTCGCCCCGCAACCGGCGCGGCAGCAGCTTGTAGAGCCGGAGCGCCGTCGTGATCATCTCGAACGGCGTGACGGGATTGCGCCACACGCTCGCTTGCAACGTGCCATCCGGATTGATGAGGCGCGGCCCCGTGACGCCGTTGCGCTCGTCCTCGTTGATCGTCTCGACCAGCGTATCAATCGCGCCCGCGTGGACTTCGGCATCGCTGTTTAAGAGGAACAGCAGCGGCGCATCCGTTGCGGCGAACGCTTGATTGTTTGCGCGCCCGAAGCCGACGTTCTCCGCATTCGCGATCAAGCGCACGCGTTCGCCTAAGCCAGCGAGCCACTCGCGGCTGCCGTCGGTCGAAGCGTTGTCCACCACGACGAGTTCGTAAGCCAGACGCGGTGGGTACTGGGCGACGCTCGCCAGGCAGCGGCGCAGCAACTCGCCGCCATTCCAGTTCACGATGATGATTGCTATTTCGGCCAACACCTTGCTGACTTCCAGCAAAATAATCTAGCACAAAAGGTCTCTGGCAGCCCTCGACAGACCTGTCGCGCAGGCATGGTAGCACTATGGTAGCAACTCGCAGAGTCGCCGGGCGATCAGTTCGCTGGCGAGTTGGTGGCCCGCCTGATTCCAATGCCCTAAGTTCAGTTGGTGCGTGAAGCCGTGCAGCGGCGTGTGGTTTTGTTCAGCGTAGACTTGGAATGGTGGCGCGAGATCAAGCACGGGGAAACCTTCGTGCGTGCCGAGCGCAGTGAGGCGTTGGCCGGGATAGAACAGATCGGGCACGCCCAGCTTGCGCGCGTAAGCCGCACGCACCGCCGGGTCGGGGTGGATCTGCGTGCCGTAGGTGCCGGAGACGACCAGAAACTGCGCACCGCGCGCGCGCACTTCGCGATTCATCTGCGTAAGCATGCCTTCAGTCACCCGCCACGCCTCCTGCCAGTTTTGCTCCACCGGCGGCATGAAGGCTTGATCCTCCACCCCGCGCTCAGCCGCGTCGCCGTGCGCTGACGGCTGCGCGGGCGTGCGGCGCATCTGGATGGTCTCCTTGATACTGTTCAGTAGTTGCAAGAGCCGCGAGTGGTTGATCGCTTCGTAGAGCGCGTTGTTGAAGCGCGTGCGTTTTTGCCGGAAGACAGGCGAGTTGCGAAAGGACATATCGGCGACGAGCTGGTCGCCGTGATAGATGAAGTACGGACGCAGTTCGTCCTGTTCGAGCGCGCGCGCGTTGTTGCGCAGGTCGTTGGCGGGCGTGAAGACGAGCACGATCATGTCCGGCGCGTAGTCCCAGACGCGCGTGCGCAGCGCGAGCAGTTCCTGCGCCGTGCCATAGCTGCTGACGCCGAAATTCAGCACCTCGATCTGTTTGCCGGCGCGGGCGGGGCAGGCGGCGAGTTTGTGTTCGAGCAAGTGCCAGAAGGTTTGCTCAAGCGGCACTTGCAGCGCTTCGGCGAACGAGTCGCCGACGATGGCGATGCGATACGTCTGTGTGGGCTTCTGTCTGGCGTGCTCGCGGTCGCGTAGCCCGGCGCTATTGATGTTGATGTAGGCCGCACCCTCTTTGCGCGACCAGCCGGCGACATTGGGGCGCAGCATCCAGCCTGTCTGGTCTTCAAAAATGTAGAAGTACGGGTTGGCGTAGCCGACGATGCGCAGGGCCGCTTCGGCGACGCAGAGCGCGAAGCAGAAGCTGATGAAAAGTAAGAGCAGTTTTGCCGGCCAGCTTTTAATCGCAGAGACCATGTGAGCAGTTCGAATTGATGATAGCGGGCAGAAAATTTAACCGCAACGAGCGTAAAGGGTTTTCCTTGCAGCCTGCACGCTCCTTATTTGCTCTCTCTGAGATTAAGTTTTCCGCGTCTCAGAACAGCGTGTAGATGAAGGGCGCGAGCGCGGAGCTTTGCGCGAAGATCAGCAGCGCGCCGAGCAGCATCAGCACGACGATGATCGGCAGCAGCCACAACTTTTTATTCTGCGAGAGGAAGAGCCAGACCTCGCCCGCCAGCCGTAACTTGCCCATACCAGCAATCTCCTAACTTTGAGCGCACCGGCTCAAAAGCTGCGCTCGAACTGTTCTTTCGTCTGCCGCGTGCGCGTGCGCGCGACCCAGTAGCTGGTGCGCGCGGGCTTGCGCCGGTCGAGTTTATCGCGCCCGAGCAGGCGCCCGACGAAGTTATACGGCGCGAACACGCCGTAGAACATCAAGCCCAGCAGGATGCGACTGTTGACCCAGCCGAGCAGCAGGGCCACGCGCATCCAGCAGACGTGAAAGCCGCGCGCGAGCGGCGGCACAAACAGACCCGCGACGACCAGCCCCGCGCCGATGCTGCCCAGCACCAGCACGACGGTCATGCGTCCGCGATGATAATTCCACGCGCCGAGCAGCAGCAGCATGCCCGCGACGATGAGCGCGGTCTTGCGCGCCTGCGCTGCCGTCACCGGCGCTTGCTCGTGGCCCTTAGTCAAGCTGGAACTCCTCTTGCCAGGATAAATCTTGCTCGAGCAAACTCATATCCTGATCGCGTTTGTCGAGTACGTAGTCGCCCAACACTAACACGTCCATCTCCGTGCGCATGAAGCAGGTGAAGGCGTGTTCGGGCGCGCAGACGATAGGCTCGCCGCGCACGTTGAAACTCGTGTTGACGACGACGGGGCAGCCGGTCAGCCGCTCGAACGCGGCGATCAAATCGTAGTAGAGCGGGTTGTCTTCGCGCCGGACGGTCTGCACGCGCGCCGAGTAATCAACGTGCGTGATGGCCGGAATGACCGAGCGCGGCACGTTCAGCTTCGCGATGCCGAACAGCTGCTGTTCCACGTCAGTCATCGGGATGCGATGCCGCTCCTGCACGGGCGCGACCAACAGCATGTAAGGCGAGTCGCAGTCGAGTTCAAAATAATCATGCACGCGCTCGCGCAAGATCGAAGGCGCGAAGGGGCGAAACGATTCGCGGTACTTGATCTTCAAGTTCATCTGCGTCTGCATCCGCGCCGAGCGCGGGTCGCCGAGGATGCTGCGCGCTCCCAGCGCCCGCGGGCCAAACTCCATGCGCCCTTGAAACCAGCCGACGATCTTTTCCTGCGCCAACAAACCGGCGACGTATTCGGCTAACTCGGCGTGCTCCAGCCGGCGATAGGTCGCGCCCGTCGTGTCGAGATAAGCGCGTATCTCTTCGTTATGAAATTCGGGGCCGAGATAAGAGCCGCGCATGCCGTCGGCGTGACCGCCGCGCACTTGCGCAACCTTGCGCTCGTTCCCTAGATACTGATACCAGACCGACAGGCACGCGCCGAGCGCACCGCCCGCGTCGCCCGCCGCCGGTTGAATCCACACCTGCTCAAACGGCCCTTCGCGCAGGATGCGTCCGTTGCCCACGCAGTTGAGCGCGACGCCGCCCGCGAGACAGAGATTCCGCTCGCCCGTCTCCTTGTGCGCGTGGCGGGCCATGCGCAGCATCGCCTCTTCGGTCACCTCTTGCACCGAACGCGCCAGATCCATCTCGCGTTGCGTGAGTTGACCCTCGGGCTTGCGCGGCGGGCCGCCGAACAGACGGTCGAACTCAGTGTTGGTCATGGTGAGACCCTGACAGTAGCTGAAGTATTTCATGTTGAGCCGGAGGCTGCCGTCCTCACGCAGATCGAGCAACTCGTCGAGGATCAGCTGGACGTACTTCGGCTCGCCGTAAGGCGCAAGCCCCATGACCTTGTACTCGCCGGAGTTGACTTTGAAACCGGTGTAATAAGTGAAGGCGGAATAGAGCAAGCCGAGCGAGTGCGGGAAATGCAACTCAGCTAGCAAGTGCAACTCGTTGCCGCGCCCGTGCCCGATGGATGAGGTGGCCCATTCGCCGACGCCGTCCATCGTCACGACGGCCGCCGAGTCGAACGGCGAAGGGAAATATGCGCTCGCTGCATGCGATTCGTGATGCTCGGTGAACAGCACCTTGCCTTGATATTGACACCGCTCTTCCACCTGCTCGCGGATCCACAACTTCTCTTTCAACCACAGCGGCATCGCCATGAGAAACGAGCGTAGCCCGCTCGGCGCGTAATCAATGTAGGTTTCCAGCAGGCGTTCAAACTTGAGCAGCGGCTTGTCGTAGAAGGTGACGTAGTCAACCTGCGCGCCGCTGATACCGGCAGCCTTGAGACAGTATGCGACGGCGTTAGTGGGAAAGCGGTGGTCGTGCTTCTTGCGCGTGAACCGCTCTTCCTGCGCCGCCGCCACGATCTCGCCGTCGCGCACCAGACACGCCGCCGAATCGTGATAGTAAGCCGAGATGCCGAGTATATGCGTGGAACTCATTATCGATTCTTTATTCGTCTTACACTGTGTCGCGTACGCCTGCCGGCGATTTGCCAAGCTCGCATTGCCGTAGTTGGTGCAGTTTGGCGCGCAAAAGCGCCCGCGACAATAAGCGGGAGATAGTATGCTGTCGGGTAAAAAATAGTCAAACCAGGTCTACGTTCGGTCAGGGACTATTCATTCTCAGCCGTAGAGGCAGGAACCACGCAACCACACGAAGCAGCACCAACAAAGCGCCCAAACTGCGGGCTACTTGTTCGTGTTCGTTCGTGTGGGTTCGTGGTTAAGTCTTTTGCCGTCGAGAATGAATAGTCCCTGACATTCAGGAGTGGTGCGATGGGTACTGGGCGACGCTCGCCAGGCAGCGCCGCAGCAACTCGCCTCCGTTCCAATTAACGATGATAATCGCCAATTCCATCATCAGAAAAGCAAATCTTTGGCGGCGCTGGCCAGCCCGTTCGAGTGTTGATGATAACGCCGCGCCAACAGTTCTTTGAGCACTGCGGGCATGCGCCGCAGCCGCTGCCGGGGCATGTTGGCCCGCGTCTCTAAGTGTACGATGCGCGCGGTTAAGGATCTCATGACCTCCGCCCGCGGCGCGGGGCCGTTGTAGGCGGCCAGACGCTCGTGGATCGTCTTGAGTTGTGCCGCTACGTGCATGTAAGCGTGCGCGTCCGTGTGGCGCGCGGTCGTGACCCAAGCGCTGACGCTCTCAGTCGGTAGGCGCGGGCCGATTTGCTGGCCGGCGTGTTGCCGGTACAACACTAGCGGCTCAGGGATGAACACGAGGTCAGCGACGGCAGCGATCATCAAGGCAATAACGGCGTCGTGAATCACACTGGACAGCGCCGGGAGCGGCAACACCAACTCTTTAAACTTGGCGCGAAAGGCCATCGTCGTGCCGGTGACTACGTTCTGCGTGAACAAGACATCGAAAGCCCGCCCGCGCCGGAACAACTCCTGCTCCGCCGGGCCGAACTTGAAACATTGCCACAGTCGTTGACCGAGCGGGCGCAAGCGCTCGTCAACCACTTCAGCATCGCTAAAGACCAACCCGGCGTGCGGCGCAGCGGCGAGCGCAACGGCCATGCGCTCTAACTTCTCCGGCAACCAGACATCATCTTGATCGCACAGGGCAATGACATCGCCCGTGCAACGCGCAATCGCCTGCTCGAAGTTTTTGGTCGAGCCTTGATTCCGCTCGTTCACGTACAGGCGCACCGGGAAAGGAGCACGGACGGCGAAGGCGCGCAGGAGTTCCGCGCTCTTGTCGGCGGAGCAATCGTCGCACACCACTAACTCGTCGGGCAGGCGCGCCTGCGCCGCGAGGCTCTCCAACTGCGCGGGCAGATAAACCGCGCCATTGTACGTACACATGGCGACCGAAAGCTTCACGCCGCAGTCCTCCTGCGCGTCCTAAGCCGAGTTGAGCGGCGCTTCGTCGCGCTTGCGCCGCCCGAAATGCCGCCGCAACGCGTGGTACGCGTGCTGCGGCGTGCGCGCCTCGTCGAAGGCATGGATCAAACGCCAGAGTAGCTTGCCCCTCATCGCCAGCGCCCTGATTTGCCACCGGAGCGAGTTGTATTCGCACGGGTTGTGCTGCGCGAACCATGCGCGCGCCGCGCGGAACTCATCGGGCAGGTAAAGCTCGTAGCCGTATTCGAGCTTAGCGATACTCATTTTCCGCAGCGCCGCTTGGCGCACATGGTCGGGCGCGCCATAGCGTTGAATGTAGTCGAGCTTGATCTGATGATAATTTGTTAGCAACTTGAAGTAGCGTTGCTGATCGGTCGAGTGTATCCACGAGTTCGGCAGCACGCGATACCTGACGAGCGACTTGGCGATATAACCGAATTGCGTGTGCCGCGCTAAGTCCAGAAAGCAGGTGTAGTCGCGCGCGATGTAGCCACGCGCCACATACTCGCGCCAGTCCACGTGCTGGCGCAGCAGATCGGTGCGGCAGCAGAACGAACACGTCATGATGAAGTTGTCGAGCAGGAGAGCGTTGAAGATGTCGCCCTCCACTATCTGCACTCTGGCGGCCTCCCAGTGGCGATACTCGATATGATCAGGATAGACGTAATCAATCTCGCTGTGGACTGCACCCACGTCGGGGTGCGCCTGAAGGTAGCGGACGTTCTCTTCGATCTTCGTCGGCAGGAAGTAGTCGTCCGACTCCAGCATGCACATGTAGTCGCCGGCGGCGTGCTGCCAGAAGTGCGCGAGAAACTCTTCGGTCGGGCCGATGTTGTCGTGTCGTTCGAGCACGACAAGCGGAAACTTGGCCCGCAGTTGCGCTTCGTAACTGCAAATCTTGGCCCACGAATTGTCGGTTGAGCCATCGTCCACGAGGATGAGTTGAATGTTGGAATAGGTCTGCGCGAGTAAACCCTGAAAGTAATCGTCCAGATACGGCTCGTGGTTGTAGCAGGATGTCCAGACGGTGACGAGCGGCCCCGCATGCGAGTGTGCCCCTTGCTCCATACTTGCCTTCATGTGCGTTTACAGCAGTGTGCGTAACTTCTCGCCGTGCGTGATGGCGAGGCGCAGGAGCGCGCAGATGCCCGCCACCTCCGTCGCGCCCACCGCCGTGCCGTTCGGCAACGAGAGTACCCGCTCGACCAGTCGCTCGGTGACCGGCAACATCAGCCCCGCATGCGGAAAGTACGAGCGATAAGGCTCCATCTGGTGGCAGCCCGGATAAAAATAGCGCCGCGCCAGCACGTTCTCGGCATGGAGGAGTTTGCTCAACTGATCACGGCTGATGCGCGTGATCGCTTCGTCCACTTCCAAGATGATGTACTGATAATTGTGTTGCTCGGCTTCGTCATAATTGATCAGCGTCACGCCTGGCAGGCCCGCCAGTTCGCGCCGGTACTGTTCGTAGTTGCGCCGGTTAGCGGTGATGAAGTCGGCCATGCTCTCCAGATTCGTCAGCCCCATCGCGGCGGAGACTTCGTTCATTTTGCCGTTGATACCAATGTAGTCCGTCCGGTCATAGTCGGTGAAGCCGAAGTTCTTCATCAAGCGAATCTTCTGCGCCAGCCCGGCATCGTTCGTGACCACCGCGCCGCCCTCCAAAGAGTTGAGGAACTTGGTGGCGTGGAAGCTGAAGACCTCAGCGTGGCCGAAGCCGCCGATCATGCGCCCGTTGTACGAGCAGCCGATGGCGTGGGCGGAGTCGAACAGGAGTTTGAGATTGTGCCGCGCTGCGATCTCGCTCAGCGCGTCCACGTCGCAGGATCGGCCGAAGACATGCACGGGGATGATGCCCGTCGTGCGTGGCGTGATCATCTGCTCAACCCGGCGCGGATCGAGGTTGTACGTGCGCGGATCAATGTCGCAGAAGACGGGCGTGATCTCCTGCCACTGCAGCGCGTGCGCCGTGGCCACGAAGGTGAACGAAGGGACGATCACTTCGCCCGTCAGCCCGAGTGCGCGGCTCGCGATCTCCAGCGCGACGGTGGCGTTGCACATGGCGATGCAATGCGCGACACCGGCGAGATCGGCAATGCGCTGCTCGAACTCTTGCACGTAGCGTCCGCCATTGGTCAGCCAGCGCCGATCCAGCACGTCGCCGACCCGCGCCTCAAACTTTCGCCGGTCGCCGATGTTTGGCCGGCCTACATGCAGTACCTCTTTAAACGCCGGACTCCCGCCCCGAATCGCCAACTCAGCTAAGACAGATTTAGGATGCATTTCAAGGAACCTTACCAACGTTGACGCTTACTTTTCCACCAGCTTATTGAAGTTGTTAGAGATACTGAAGAAAACGGGCCCACTCAGCTACTATTGTTGATCCATTGTAGATACAAGTGGTTTCTTCCGACATACCAGCAAGAAAGCATGTATGCGAACACCGTAATAATTGTCGCAACAAAGCCCAATCGAAAAGGAATCAAAATATGGCGAGAATGCACTGCTCACTTCCTCTTCTGATCGAAACCACTTGAAGATATACCCATTCCTCAAGCCCCAAGGATCATTGCGAATTTCCACATGACCATCTCCGCGCTCAATTCCCCCGTCACAAATGGAGCCATTAGCTTCGGGCAATGAGGCAATAAGAATCCCCCCCGGCTTTAACACCCGACTGTATTCTTTCAGATTATCGTGGAAAGTCGTCCCAGTATCTACGTAGTAGCATGAATTACAGGCAAGTAGATAGTCGAAGAACTCGCTCTCAAACGGAATCGCCGAATTTGTCCCAACCTTCAAGGTAATGGGTATGCCAAGGGTCTGCGCTCTCTCTCGACCAAGAGATACTATCGTTTCAGTGATCTCCACGCCATAGATGTCGAATGAAACGTTATGCAGTAGGGGCCAATTCCGACCATCGCCAAACCCTATGTCAAGGATTTTCGCTCCTCTGTACTTGCTCTTGTCCAGAGACAGTCGGGGATAATTTCCTAGAATGGTCCGGATAACCCACTCGGTAGGATAAATATGGCTCGGATTGTGACTCTCGTGAAAGGTAGTATAGGTTCCTTTAACGTTTTTCATCGCTCTCCAAAAGAACTCGTTGCGTAGCCAAAGCCGGAAGCCCCAAAACCATTTCCATTGTAAAACATCAAGTATTGGCCGCCAGTTTGGACCACACAGGGGTAAGTAATCATAGTATAATCCCAGCCCGCGTCGGATATGTCGATACCAGCGAACTGGTCTTCGCGTTCCCAATCAAGCAAATTCTTGGACCATGCGTAACCAATACGGTAGCTGTCTTTGCCATCGCGGAAATCGTCGCTTCCTCTATAGCAGAACCACATATGGTAAGCTCCATCTTTGTGGATGATAGAAGGCCTCGCCACACATTCTTTGTAATATCTTTCTTTTACACAAATCCGGTCTGTTTTTGTCCACTCTATGCCGTCTTTAGAAACCGCGTGCTTAATGTTATATAAGGGCTCGTATTTACCATGTACCGACACCCAGTCAAAGACGGCGGTATAGAACATATGATACAGGTTATTCTCCTCAACAATATATACAGATCCGGTGGAGTAAGGTTCTTTCGCAGTTCGATCCAAAATGGGGCCGTCAAAAAGTTTCCTAAATGTCCTTCCACTATCGTCGCTAACAGCTATCCCTACGGCATTGTGATAAGGGATGGAGGTTCCACGATACCATCCCACATAATAGAGGAAGACTTTCCCATCAATCACCCTAACGTGGTTGGGGAAGATACCATGGTTGTCAAACATTCCATCTTTACCTAGTTCCAAAACGGGTTTGTCATGAATATATAGAATCTTTTTCGGATCTTTTTTATCAAGATCCACAAAGGCAATTAATCCCATATCCCTCTGCGGTCTAGTAGCAAAATATACACGCAGACGATCTTCCAATACCAATACGGTTGGAATCTGAGCGTGGGTATTCATCCATCCGAAATTACCGGTAACTTCAAACACCTTACCTCGCTTAATCCATTTTATGGGTTCATTCATTTTTATATCCCTCCATTGATTCTTAAAACTATAGGAAGCCGCCAGGTTGAAACTCGCCTCCTGCGGCACAATTGCGGCATCTCTAAGTCTTGTTCCTTTGAACTGCCATAGCAGTCATGCCACGGCTGCATCCTGTAGATTCAAAAAATGCCTAGTTCCTTATTTGCTGCTTCCCGCACGACATCATCTAGCCATTGGTGCATACTTTTCCCCGACCTCTCTCTAGCTTGCTGCGCCAGTTCGTATGCTTCCGGCGTCACGCCCTCAAGCCTGCCATAATAGCGCGTGCGTAACGTTCCTCCGCGCTTGCCCGGGATTTCAAGATCAAAATCAGCTTTCGGCTCGCCGTCGCCGACAACGAAATCGATCAGGTAATACACGCCGCCGACAACCCAGCGCACGGTGACGTTACGGGCGGCGGCCGGTATCTCTCCAAACGGAATAGCTTTTTTAAAGAGCGGGTTATTGTTGAGCAGAATCCGCCCATACTCCGTCTCATAGAGCCAAGGGGGCATGCTCTCATCACCGACGACAACTTTGCCTCCGACTTTTGTGACCCGGACTATCTCCTTCAAGCTTCGGCCGATATCGCCAAACACCCCTAACCCACCGAAGCTGAAGACGGCATCAAAGTAGCTATCCGGGAAGGAGAGGTAGCCTGCATTACCTACCGAAAACTCAACCGGGACAGAGACGCCGGCCAGTTTTTCTCTGCACCGGAGCAGCATCCCGCGACTCAGGTCCTGTAAATAGAACTGGCCCGTCGCGTCCAATTCGCCCGCAATAATTTCAGAGTCCCGGCCGGTGCCGCAAGCCAACTCAAGCACACGCGCCCCCGGAGTCAAATTCAGCAGTTGGGCAAACTCTTTACGAGCTTGATGCTCATCAACATACTGGATACGAAACGAGAGGTGCGCCACATCGTCGTAAACCTCCGCCACCCCCTCATAATAGTCCAGCGTCTCTCGCTCCTCACTGCCAAGGCCCTCCGGGAACGTGAGATCAGGGATACCATCCCGAATGCTAAATTCCCGTCCCGTCTCACTAACAAGCTTGCCCGTAACAACTTCATCCCCCGCCGCCTGCTCGGTGAAACTCACGAGCGGGCGCTTGGTTTCGGGGCACACATAGATATTACGCTGTCGGTTCATGCTGGATTCTTAGTCCCTCCCGCCTAACAATACTAAATGCCACAACTATGATTACGCCTCATATAAGCACCTGAGCAGAAGTTGTCAGGTATTTAGAATTAGTTTTCATGCGGCCAATATAGCGATTCAAGCGATTCTTTATACCGGAAAATTTATGATCGAGTGCTTAGATACCTGTGTCTGCCGCAACCACGTCCCGGCCGCGCCCAAGCGGCGCAAGTTTTGGGCGCAGTTAGCAGTCGTGCAGGTTAAGGTTTATCCGCTGTACCCGCGACTAACTTTAACGGGACATTGAAGGAGTATAAGGGATAGGCCAGCGTTTCAATAAAGCCTAACCTGTGGGCCAGTTTCAGGGACGCGCTATTGCTTACGAAGCAGTCCCATGTGGGTACGATTCCCCGGCGCAAGCATTCCCTGATGAACTGCTGCGCCACGAGGATGCCCAACCCGCGCCCTCTATAGTCCGGATGCGTAACAACATCTATTTCCGCCAGACCGTCTGCGATGGCGGCAGCATAGCAAAGACTTACTATCTCTGCGCCCCTAACGAGACAGACGCCTAAACTGTTTTCACTGAAGTCCGCCGCAGACGCCCAGAATCTGGATTCGAGCTTGACTCCAAGCTGCTCCGTCTGTGGGATCAAATCGGCGTCGAGATTTTTCAGTTCAAAGCCGGCCGGGCATTGCGCCGGCGCGACTAGATAATCGGCACGGTCGGCGCGAAACGTCAGCCGCACTCTTTCGCGCCGTTTAGCGGAGCTAGGAGTGACGTTATCCAGTCTATCCTGCCAAAGTGTCGGAGGAACATACCACAAGAGGTAAGACGGCCGCAGGCTGCCCCTATTGCCGAGCAGTTCGGCCAAGCTGGCATTGAAGCCATCGTTCTGTTCTGTCCCAAGAGAACACATAAAGCCGAAATTGGTTATAACGACCGCAGATTGTGGAGGCTCCTGCTGGTCAACAAATATCTGCCCGTACTGCTGCCCCTGTATGACCGCAAGAATAAGCGGGAAATCTCTGCCCATTGCGCGGTACAGGGGTAAGACGCTAGGAAAAACTTCTGGATGTAACTCAATCAAGGGAAGCCCTCCTGTCGAACGCAGCAATTCGGGGTCTGAACTGCCACCCCTGCGCAGCATTAAAGCTGCGTTCACACAACACCTATTTCATCTTCGTCAACCGTAGGAACGTGGGCGAGTCGAGCCGGAACTTCGGCGTGTCCGGCGTGATGTAGACGCTCTGCGGCGCGACGTTCTTGGTGACGAGCGTGCCCGCGCCGATGAAGCTCTCGCGGCCGACCGTGACCTCGTGCCCGATAGTCGCGCTCACGCCGAGAAAGCAATAAGGCTCGACGACCGTGTTGCCGGAGATGACGACGTTGCCGGCGATGTAGCAATGATCGCCGACGCGCGCGTGATGCCCGACGTGGTTGCCGCTCCAGAGGAAGACGTTGCTGCCCACCTGCGCGCATGGTTGGATGACCGCGAATTCGAGGATGAAGCAGTTGTCGCCGAGCTCAACCGCGCCGACGTTCGCCGCGCGCGAGCTAACATAACTGATCAGTTCATACCCGCGCGCCTTCGCTTCTGCATATTTCTGCGCGCGAAACTTGTTAAGGTTCTGATAGCCGACGGCGACGAACATCTTAAAGTCGGCCGGCGGATATAGCTCCGTGACTTCTTCAAACGGCACGACGGGGCGGCCCCACAACTCGGTCTTCGTCAAATGCGCGCCGTCCACCGTGAAGGCGACAACCTCGTGCGGGCTGTCGTTGGTCAAATAGAAATATGCTTCGTCCGCGATCTTGCCCGCGCCGAAGATGACGACCTTGCTCATCGCTCGCGCCTCGTTCTGTTATGCCTGCCGTTGCAGATATTTTTCGGCCAGAAATCTGCGATCAATCTTGCCGTTAGGATTCTTCGGCAGCATCTCTTCCCGGTGGAACACGGACGGGAGCATGTAGTCCGGGATGATCTGCCGCAGGTCGCGCCGAATCTCATTATCGTCGAACTCGCGCCGCGCCGCCACGACGGCGACCAACCGGCTCAATCCGTTGACGCTCGTGTGCAGCGCCGCCGCCTCGGCCACATAGTCCAGCCGATTCAACGCCGTCTCGATCTCTTCCAACTCGATGCGATACCCCATGTGCTTAATCTGATTGTCCTTGCGCCCGTGAATGTAAAGCTTGCCGTCCGCCGGCTCTAACCTGACCATATCGCCCGTCCGGTACATGATCTCGCGGAAGTTATTGTGCGCGGGATTCGGCACGAAGCTTTGGGCCGTTCGTTCTGGATCGTTGTAATAACCCAAACCGACGTTCGGGCCTAACAGGCACAACTCGCCCACCGCGCCCGCAGGCACGGCGCGGCCTTCGTCGTCGAGAATGAGATAGGAAAAATTGTCGGCGATGAAGCCGAGCGGGGGGAAGCCTTGCAGGTCGGCGAAGGCCGCCGCCGACAGTTTATAAGCTGAGCAGATGCAGGTGCATTCGGTCGGGCCATAGACGTTGAAGAGTTCGCTCGTGTTCGCGTAAGCGTCGTACAACTTTTTCAGCTTCGCTTTCGGGTAGCCCTCGCCGCCGAAGACGAAGCGACTGAGCGAGCGCAGGCGTTGCCCGTCCGCCGCCTTCATGGTCTGCAAGAAGATCAACAGCGAAGGGACGGAGAACCAGAGCGTGCAGCCCACCGCATCAACTTTGTCCACGAGGATTTTCGGGTCGCGCACCTCGTCTTTCGCAAACGGCACGAGGCACGCGCCCGTGAAGAGCGCGGAATAGAAGTCGAAGACGGAGTTATCGAAGTAGAGCGGATTAACATTCGTCAGCCGGTCGGCGGGCGTGATGGCGAACGTCGCGCGACTCCAATCGATCAGATTGAGCACGTTGGTGTGCGTCATCACCGCGCCCTTCGGGAAGCCGGTCGAGCCGGACGTGAACATGACGTAAGCCGGCTGCGCGCCGGTGACGCCCTGCGTGGCGGAGAGGTTCGCCGCCTCATACTCAGTGGCGACAGACGCGAGCGCATCTTCGTCCTGCTCCGCAATGTTGACGCCGAGTTCAGTTATGATCTCGCCTAACCCCGCCAGCAGTTCGCGCTCGGCCAACAGGAGCTTGGGCCGGCAGGTCTTGATGATTTTGCGCAGCCGTTCGCCGGGGCTGTCCGGGTCGAGGATCGTATAGGTCGCGCCGAGTTTCAGGCAGGCGAGCATGCACGCGAAAGTGTGGCGCGACTTTGCGCCCGACAAACAGACCAAGTCTTGCGCGCCCACGCCACGTGCTTGCAGCCAACGCGCGAGTTGGTTCGCCAACTCGTTCAGTTCACCGTAGCGCACCACGTCGTCCGCGCCGAACCAGAGGGCCGGGCGCTCTGCGTGTTGCGCGGCGACGGACTGAAAGCGGAGGCCTAAATTGTACTCGTACATAGCGCGTGCGGTGTGCGGCTCAGATGATCAGCCCACCATCCAACTCGAAGACTTTGCCGTTGAAGAAATCGTTCTCTAAGACTGCGATCACACCGGCCGCGATCTCTTCGGGCTTACCCAACCGGCGCACGGGCACGCGCTTGACGGTCTCGCGCAGCACCGTCTCGCTCAGCGCCTCTTTTGTCGATTCCGTCTCCGTGAAACCAGGCGCGACGGCGACCACGCGGATGCCCATCATGCTCAACTCCTTCGCCCACGTCGCCGTCAGCGCGTTGACCCCGGCCTTCGCCGCCGAGTAAGCCGACTGCCCGGCGTTGCCGCCAGCGGAGACGGAACTGATATTGACGACGACGCCGCGCGTGCGTGTGGCGATCATCTGCTCGACCACGCAGGCGGTCATGTAAAAGACGGAGCTCAGATCGGCCGCCAAGACCTTATGCCACATCGCCACGTCGTGGCGCTCCAGCCCGTTGGGGCCGAGCCGGACGAGCGGCGCGCTGTAGAGGATGCCGGCGTTATTGACGAGCACGTCGGCCGCGCCGTACTGCTCATGATAACGGGCCGTCGCGGCCACCACTTGATCGTAATCGGAGATGTCGCACTCGACGCAATGCACGTCCGGCTGTTGCGCGCTCAACTCCACCAGTCCACGCGCATCGAGATCGAAGACAGCGACGGTCGCCGCGCGGGCGACGAGTTGGTCAACCATGCTGCGGCCGAGGCCGCGTGCGCCGCCCGTGACGATCACCTTTTTGTCGCGCAGTTCCATTGTCAGCCCTGCGCGTCTTTCGCCCGCAACACGCGCTTGATCTCGCGCACGCTCCGCATCGCTACGATCTCGTCGAAGGTGAACTGCTGCCCGAAGGTCTCTTCGAGCGACACGATCAACTCCATGTGCTTCAGCGAGTCCCAGGCTTCCAAATCCTGCATCGCCAAATCGTCGGTGATCTTGGTCGCGGGCAACTGTAAGACTTCGCTCAGCACGCCCGCTACTCTTTCATCCACGTCAACCGTTTCCATCACTACTTAGCTCCTAACAAATTGCGCGCCCTGAGCGCGTTTACTGAAACTCACCCAGCCGGTACGCGGGAAAGTAGTTGGTCAGCGGGTCGCCCTGTGCGCGGACAAGCTCCGCATACCTAGCCTCATCAAGAATGCGCCCGCAAAAATATGCGGTGCGCGTGTCATTCGTCCAACCTGCTTTGAACCGGGTCAGCCCCGCCGCGCCGTCCGTCCCCGTCCCCGCCCCGCCGCCGAGATTGAGATAGCGCAAGCCCGCTTGCGCGAAATATTCCAGCGCGTAGCTGAACAGCGCGAACGACGCACGCAACTCATAGCCGCGCTCGCTGTAGGCCCCCAAGTGGTAATAGGCAACGTCGCCTTGAACATACCACAACAACATGCCGACGGTGGCGTCAGCGTCCACCGCGCGCAACGCTACCAACCCCGGCACAGTCAACTGCCGGGCGAAACTCGCGCGCGAGAAAGCCGTCAGGCCCGTGATGCCGTGCCGCTCGATCAGATAGCCGTAAAGAGTCGTCCAATCATCGAGGAACGCAATTGGCTCGGCGCACTGCTCTACGTGCAGCACGGCCCGCGCCTTGCGCGCGGAGCGGCGGTGATGCGGATGCACGAAACTCTCCGGCGCACGACCGAGATCGACAACGAAATGTTGCTTGAAGGGGATAACCAAGTCCTTGAAGCAGTCGCGCAAATACGCCTCGTCGTATGCGCCGAAGGGGTCAGTGACCATGGCCACGCTGACCAACGCGCCGGTCAAGCTGTCGAGATCAGCATGCAACTGCGACCAGTCTTGACAGCAGAATAGCGGATAGCACCACATCGCATCGCGCGCGGCGAAGCCCGCTATCGGCCGCTCTAATAGCCAGCCGCGACAGCGAGGCAACTCGCGCGGCCTTATGTCTGCCGCGGCCAGCGCCGCCGCATAAGCCGGATGCAAATAGCCGCTCACGCCGGATTGTTCGCCCACCCCTTGCGCCGTGCCTTTAATCACGCCTTCTCCACCACGTACAGGACGCTCTGCTGGGTGATCCCGTGGCGGGCAAACGTCTCGGCCCCGAAGAACGCGCGGTCGAGTTGATGGACGACGAAGCCGGCATCGCGAACGCGCGCGAGAAACCCCTGCTTTGAGTACAAGCGTACGTGATCGTCTTGCCCGAAGCGCCGCCAACGCTCGGCCGGATCGGTGATCGTAGGGTCTTCATCGATCTCAGTAATCGTCAGCACTATCGGCACGACTAGAATGCCGCGCCTGCCCGGCTTGAGAACCCGGTACAACTCGGCGAGCGCGCGTCTGTCGTCAGCGACGTGCTCCAACACGTGCGAGCAGATGAAGAAGCCGATGCTGCCGTCCGCATAGATGCCCATGTCAGTGATGTCCACCTGGTCATCCACGTCTTCACGGTGGAGGTCTGCCGTCCGGTAAGAGAATTGTCGCGCTGCCCGGGTGAGGGTGTTGCGAATGAAGCGGGAGAGCGGCGGCGACGGGGCGAAATCCACGATCTTCAGCGCGTCGCCGGCATCATTTCTCTTGAAATAATCCCTTATGTATAGGGCGTAAAGCCTATCTCGATCCGATGCGCCGCATAGCGGGCAGGTGTAGTTTGCCGCGTTACAAGTTTCAGCTTGGTCAATCGTGTACGGGAAGCCATGCTTTGTAGCGTTGTCCGTAAAATAGGGTGAGAGCGGTTCAAAACCACGAACGCGGTGGCCACAGACAGGACAATAACACCTCCCACGAAAGGAGCGCGCCCTTATCCTCAGCCTATTCAGTTTATATTTAGCTTTTCCGACCGAGTCTCTTATTATAGCCATCGTTCATTATAGCTCTCAGCCTACTAGAGCAGGCACGCCCAAGCGCGACTCAGAAGTCTCTGCTACGATCAAGCGGCGCACCGGATGGCAGCCGTCGGTCAGAAAACTACCGCAGTTTGTAAAACTGCCGCTTACACGGCCCGCCGCCATGCCATTAACCCCTTCAAGCCGCCCACCTCACCCCAGATCACGTACACACTGCCCAGCCCGAATAGCATGGCGAACGCTAAAGCAACTGGTGTCCTGAAGCTCTCCAAGCCTAAATACGGCAAGCCGCGAATGATGAATGTGGTTAGGACAAGGAGCAAGAATAGCAGCTTGTTTTCTGTTGTCCAGCGCAGACCTAGCTTGCGCCGCAGAATGAACAGGCACACAGAGAAGTAGATACAGCAGGACAGTAGAAAGCTGCCTCCAAGCCCTTCGAGGCCGAACCAGCGCATGCCCAGCCAGCCCGTCAGCAGCATGAGCGTCCCGCCGAGCAGTTCCAGACCGAAGAAGGCCGTGCTGCCCATGCGCGTCAGGACAACCATTGCCATCGTCCAGCTTGAGAACTTGAACAGGTCACCGAGCAGTTGCCATTCGAGCAGGTTGCTGGCCGGGGCGAACTGCGGCGAATAGACGAGCGGCACAAGGTACGGCACGAGCGCCAACATACCGAGAATGATGGGGCCGGCCAGCAGCAGCACAAGCCGGAGTTGATCATTGATGAGCCGCACGAGTAGCTCCGGCTGATCGCTCACGGCCGAGACACGCGGGTAGTAGTCCTGCCCCATCGCGGTCAGCAGAAAACCAAGGTAGCTGATCGAGATGGTCGATGCCGCCCGGTAGAAGCCCACATCTTCGCGGCTGAGTGCGTGCAGCACGAGCACAGGAATGAGCGTCAGCACGCCCGTACCCACCAACATGCTCGCCATGAAGGGTACACCGAAGCCCAACAGCGTGCGCGCCGCCGCGAACACCTCGCGGCGGCTCACCGCTACTCGTGGCGCGGGCGTCCGGCCGCGCACGAAGTAATAGGAGATAGCCCAGTTGGCACCGACGCCGGCGATCACCGCTAACGCGACGCCCTGCCCACGCCAGAGCCAGATGATGAGTAGAGTCAGCGGCACACCGACGACGCTGTTCAGTATGCCGACGCGCGCCAGATCGGCGATCCGGTGGTGCGCGTTCAGGATGCTCGTCTGCACACCCGTCGCCAGATTCAGCAGCAGCGCCGCGCCCATCAGCATGACCGCGCCGGTATGCTCTGCGCCGCCCAGCATCAGCCGGCTCAACGGCGCACGCAAGCACACTATCAGGAGCGCGGCCGCCCCCCCCCCCCCCAGCACAACAACCACGCACCGCCGCGCAGTGCCGCGACCTGCCGCTCGTCGTCTTCCGCGAGCGCCTTCGCGATAGCGCGGACGATACTCGCGCCGACGCCCATGCCGGCAATGATCGCGGACAGGATGAGCAGACCTTGCAGTAGCCCCAGGTAACCGATGCCGGCTGGACCTAGCAGCATTGCGTTGACCTTTGCTGATACGAGGCCCGTCAGGATGCTGACTGCCCAGACGCTGCTCAGTACAGTTGTGGCTTTCAGGATAGATTTCATTGATTTACTGCGCGCTGGCCCAAGCCCTTAAAGTCAGGGCTGTCTGTGGCAATGGTTGTATGTCCCTCGAGCAGGCAGTGCCCAGTCGCACGTGCAGCAACGCAGGTTGTAATGTTCGGAGTTGCTCACGTTGTTAATGGCGAACCCGTCCCGCGCGATCCACCGCTTGCAGACGAGTTCCTTAGCTAAAATCGGGATATTGCTCATCGCGCGGCAGGAGGATCGGCGTGCCGAGCGGCCACTCGATCCGAAAGGCCGGATCGTTCCAGCGCACCCCGGCGGCATGCTCCGGCGCATACACGTCGGACACTTGATAGACAATCTCGGTCTCATCGACGAGAGTCTGAAATCCGTGTGCGCATCCTTCAGGCACGTAGAACATGCGCCGGTCGCGCGCGGACAACTCGACGCCGAGCCACTGCTTGAAGGTCGGCAACGCCGGTCTGAGATCGATGATCACGTCGTAGATCGCGCCCATCGTGCAGCGCACGAGTTTGGCCTGCGCGTGCGGCGCGGTCTGGAAGTGCATGCCGCGGAGCGTGCCCCGTTTGAGGCTATAAGAGATGTTGCATTCGGCGACCGGGACGGTGATGCCGTGCGCGGCGCACGCGGCTTGTGTCCAGGCAGGCGCGAAAAACCCGCGGACATCTGTAAATCGTTCCGGTTCGATCAGAAATGCCCCCGGCAGTTTCGTCTCAGTAAAGATCATTCTTGTTGTGTGGCGTGTCCAGGCTACATGATGACAGAGCATGATACGCCGTTTAGCCTAGCACAATTGCGCGGGGCGCACGCAAGCGCGGGCCGCACGCAAGGCGGCATTCTTGACACTCGCAAAAGCGCGCACCTATACTCCGCACTTATTTTCGACAATCGCTCGCGCACAAGCTAACCAGCCGCGCGCCGCGCGTGGACTTTATTGATCCCGAACAGGTTGGCCGCCCGCCGTGACAGAAGGGCCGGCGCGAACGGCACACTCTTCCTGGCGAATCACCTATGCGTAAACTTTTCGTGACCGGCGGCGCGGGCTTCATCGGCTCCGCCTTCATCAGATTAATCCTCGCCGAGCGGCCCGCCTACGAGGTCGTCAATTTCGACGCGCTGACCTACGCGGGCAATCCCGACAACCTAGTTGGTTTGGACGAAGCGCGCCACAAGCTCGTGCGCGGCGACATCTGCGACCGCGCCGCGGTGCTGGCCGCGCTCGCCGAAGAGACGGACGCGATCATCAACTTCGC
>JBBRYU010000018.1:0-32088 GCA_038237345.1 Pyrinomonadales bacterium | reverse complement strand
GATCTGCATGAGACGTTGGGCCGGCAACACTACCAGTCGCACCCGAACATGACCGACGCGGAACTGGAAGCGTCGCAGATCGGGCGCATGCTCGACGTGATGGTGAGCGAAGAAGAGTACCGCGAGGCCGAAGAGTGGATCGGTGGCTTCGTCAATCAACTCGATCAGACGCGCCCCTATGCGACGCGCGAATTCCTACACCTCTTGGGTCGCGAGTTGGCCGAGATCGCGACCGACGACGGCGTGCTCACCTCTGCCTACAAAGCGCGCGTGCCCATCTTCTGCCCGACCATCGCCGACAGTTCGATCACGGTCGGCATCGCCGCCGCGCGCTTCGAGAAGAAGAACAACTTCCAGTTCGATCTCGCGCAGGACGTATTAGACCTCGCGCAGATCGCGGCGCGCGCGCGCGTGAGCGGCGTCATCAATCTCGGCGGCGGCACATCGCGCAGTTTCCTGCACCAGACAGAGTTCTCCACGCAGATCGTCAAAACACCGGCGCGCGGGCACAAGTATGCCATCCAGATCGCGACCGATGCGCCGCATCCCGGCGGCCGCTCGTCCGGCACGGTCAGCGACGAGGCGCTCATCTATGGCAAGCTCGCGCGCGGCGCGACCTCCGCTTACGTCAACTGCGATGCGACCATCGCGCTCCCGATCCTCGTCACCGCGCTCTCGCAGACCGGCGCGAAATATCTCAAGGGGCGTAAGCGGCCCAACTTCATCTTCGCCCGCGAACTGAGCATTGAAGTGCCGTAGTCGCCCCACGCATTCATCAGCAAACAACATTGAACTAGGAGCGGAAAGGGAGCGGACATCCCCTCTTCCAGCTTGGTTCAATCTTGTGGTTTGCCTCTTGACCCTTTGCCTTGTTATCTTCCCGCTTACCCTCCCGGCGAACATGGTCAGCGTTGTGTGGCCCAAGAGACGACTTGACCGGTAGTTTCCACATCACGGTCTGCAAAGCTAAACAGTTTCAGGAGATCGACATGTGTGTTCCCGTCCGCTTTCCCTTCGCGCTCAGCGCGGCGCTCGCGCTGGGCATGCTCTACCCGACGACGCAACTGGCGCAGGTCAGCAAACATCGGGGCAAGTTGGCTCCGGCGCTGACCCCGGCCGCGGCGATGAACTATCAGGTCGCAGAGACGACCGGCGCGCTCGGCACGCTCACGATCCGGCGCAAGTTCACGAACGTAACCGGCGTGAGCATCACGCGCCTGCGCTTCCGCATCGCGGACATCACGACGAAGCCGGCGCTGGCCGGCGCGGTCGATCTGCGTGCGCTCACCTCGACGGGCGGACCGGTACCGATCACGGGCGGGTCGGTGCAGGTGCGCGGGCTGACGCTGGAACAGGCCAGCATCCCGCAGACGCTTGGCGGTGGACTGAACTCGTCGCTCAGCGTTGGCGTGATCACGGTCGCACAGCCGCTCGCGCCCAACGATCCATCAACGTCGAGTTTCGCCTCGGCGTCCAGCAAAGCGGTGCGTTCCGCTTCTTCATCAACATCGAAGCATTACCGTAAAACGGTAGGCAGTAGGCGGTTAGTGGCGATGAGACTCAGATATTGAATAAATGCGAATCAAGGGTAGAAATCGGTCATGTAGAATCAACGACTTATGAGCCACATGGCTGCCAGAGGCCCAAACTGTCTTTCATAAGCCTTTTGTTTTCAACGCGCGCTATTTTCTACTCTTGATTCGCATTGAATAACTATCGACTGGCTGCCCACCGCCGACTGCCCACTGCCTACTTTTTTCATGCAGATCGCTTTCGTCATTTTCGAGCAGATGACCGCGCTTGATTTCGTCGGCGTCTACGATCCGCTCACGCGCCTCAAGTCAATGAACTTTATGCCCGACCTGCGCTGGGACATCTGCGCCCGCACGCACACGGTCGCCGACGACCGCGGCTTGCGCTTCACCGCGACCAGAGTTGCCGAGTCGCTCACGGGCTACGATCTGCTCGTCGTCGCGGGCGGGCACGGCGCACGCCCGCTCCTCAACGATCAGTCATTCATCGCATGGCTGCAAACGGCCGCCCCTTGTCCGTTGAAAACTTCGGTCTGCACCGGCGCGCTACTGCTCGGCGCGGCCGGCTTCCTGAAGGGCAAGTGCGCGACGACACACCAGACAGCTTACGCCGCCCTCGCTCCGTTCTGTGCGTCGGTCGAGCAACGACGGATCGTTGATGCGGGCGATTGCATCACGGCGGGCGGCGTCACGGCGGGTATTGATCTGGGCTTGTATCTCGTCGCGCGCATTGCGGGCGCGGACGTGCGGACGCGGATCAGCCAGCAGATGGATTACCCTTACGCCATGATGTAGCGCACTGCCCTATGCTGGGAGCGCAGGCGTCCCGCACGCGCTCCCAAGCACCGCGTCGTACGGTAAACGAAACCGCAAGACGCGCCGAGCAGGGACAGAGGCTCCTGCTATTACTCATGTCCTTTATTGCTCACCCGCGTAGCAGTGGGCGTGCTTCTGTGCCGCGCACGTAAGGGTCGAAGGTGCGGTGCGTGGACATCAGGAAAGCGGTCGTGCTCTGGCGCAAGGCGTTGCCGTGCGTGGCGTGGAGGCGGATGAAGCGGCTGAAGGCCGACGCGCCATAGTAATAGCCGTCGCGCGTGCTGACGAGTACATCGGCCGCGTTGCGTATGCGCGGGCCGTGCATCGCTTCATGTAAGTTGTAGAGCGCGTCCGGATAGGTATGCCCCCCCGTGCGCGCAAACCAGGCGGCGTCCGCAGCGTACCCGCGCGCATCAAACTCACCCGCCGCCTGCAACGCACGCACTGTTGGCGCAAGTTCAAGCGGATCGCCGTCCATCAACTCGTATGCGTAACGCGCGCCCGCGCCGTTCTGCGTGCGATGAATGCGGGCAGTGCCGCGTGCGCCGTGGACGGCGACCGCGTCCGCGCCCGCGCGATAGAGACTGAAGTCCACGCCTTCGAGCGGCGCGAGCGCGGCGGCGAGCGCGGCCGGATCGGTCTCGTCGGCACAGTAGAGCGCGGCGAAGCCGATCAACCCGAAGGCAGGCAGCGCGACGCTGCGCGCCCCGCGCCCGCGCAACTCGGACTTCACTTCATACCCCTGCTCCCGCAGATGCGTCTGCAAATGAATCTTGCGCACCTGTTGCACGTTCATGCCGTGATCGGAGAACAACACGATCTCCGTCTCGCGCCCGCACCACGCTTGTAACTCTCTGAGAATCAAGTCGAGCGATTCAAGCGCGGTCTTGAGTTTTTCGGGGCCGCGGATGTGCAGCAGCCCGTCCGTGCCTTTGAGGAAACCGAAATAATCGCGGTCGCGCGGCGCGGCGCGAAAGCGCTCGCGGAAGCGGCGCATGTCCGCGCGCCAGACCGCATCGGGCGCGACGTAGACGAGAAACTCGAACGGCAGCGGCTCTTGATAATCAAGTTCGTCCATGTAGGTCGAGGGCACTTTGTCGGGCGTGCGCCGGCCGATGTACTTCTGCACGCCGCCGCGTAGCTCCTGCGCTTTGCGATCAAAATAGAGCGACTCGTAGCCGAGCGGCGCGCTGGCTTCAAGCATCGAGGCGAGCGCGATGTTCGTCATCGTCGGAAACGGCGAGAGCAAACCCGCCGGCTCGTTGAAGCCCGCGAACAGCCCGCGCGCTTGCGCCGCCTGCATGATCTCGAATGGCACGCCATCGAGACACAACAACAGCCGGCGCGGGCGCGTCGCGTCTGCGCCCAACGCGCGCTTAACTACGCGCGCGGCGCGCTCCTGTGACGGCGCGTCCTGCACCGCCTGCATGTGCGAGACGCCGAACGCCCCCGCCTCTTGGCCTGTTAATAGCTCACACATAGTTTTAACCTCGTCCGCCCTGTGCGCTCGTTAGTTCTCGTCGCTCTGTCGCTTCTGCTCCACCTTGTGGAACGGTTCGCGCAAGCCCTTCTTCGCTTCGTCCTGCGAATCGTAAACATTGGGCCGCGCCAGCACCGCTTGATACTGCGCCAACGCCTCTTTGCGCTGGCCCGCGAGGTCGAGCGCCTGCGCCGCACGTAGTTTCGCGAGCGTCGCCTGATTCGCTTCCGCGCCGGGCGCGGCCGCAGCCGCCAGATATTCTCTCGCCGCGCGCTCCGCCTGCCCCGCGACGAACAGAGTTTCGCCATATTGGTAATGGATCAGATCGAACTGCCGCGTGACATTCGCATCGCGTTCGCGCAATAGCGCGTCGAAGATGCCGAACGCTTCGCGCTCATACGTGTTGGCGGCGGTCTCGTTGTTACCTTTGCGCTCGATGGCAGCTTGCGAGACGAGCGCATCCGCCGTCTCTAATTTGAATAGATAGTTACGCGGATAGGCGACCGCCAATTCGCGCGAGAGTTTGAGCGCGTCAAGGAATCGCCGCTCGCGTTTGTAGAGCGGGATGAGCAGCGTCTTCGCATCGTCGCGCACCCACGTGCCTTCGCGCGTCACCTGTTCGAGGGTCGCTAAGCCGCGCTTCTTCGAGCCGCGATTGCCCGTGAGACCGGCGAGGACGCGCACGGGGAACGGCAAGCCGCCGAGGATGTAATCGTACATGCCGATGGTGATGCGCGCGTCTTGATAAGCGGGATCGAGTTTGACCAGATCGCGGTGCTTATCAACCGCGTCCGAGCCGTCGCGCAAGGCGGCGATGAAACGCCGCTCGACCGCGCCTTCAAACGAAGCCTTCAGCCCCTGCGTCGCGCCGAGAAAATAGAGCGCTTCCATGTCGCGCGGATTCTGTTTCAGCCGCGCTTCGGCCAATCCTTTCGCCGTGCGCGTCCACGCGCGAAACTGCGCGACGATGGCCGGATCGACCTTGTCCTCGTTCTGCGCGTAGAAGGCATCGTTGTTGTAGAGACCCGATTGCAAGCGCCGCGACTTGTTCAAAGTCTCAAGCCACAGACTCGCCGCCAGAAACTGCGACCCCGCCGGATGATCGGGAAACGCCTGCGCCAGCTCTTTGAACTTGCGCCGCGCGCCGTCATAGTCGAGATTGTAGAGCGCGGTGAAACCGGCCGTGCGCAACTCGTCGAACTGCGCCCGTGCGTTCGCGTTGGGCGTCGTCTTCACCTCAGCCGCCGTTTTGCTCGACAGCGTGGCCGGCTGCGCCGTCGGCGTCAAACGCTCTTGCCCGCGCGCGATGCCGTAGACCGCGAGCGCGATGACCAGCAGCAGCACGAACCCGTGCAGCCAGACCAATACTTTTGCCAGACAAACTTTCATTGCTCTCTCCCGCAAAAATTCAGCCCGCGTTGCGCGCCGCCTCGTAAGGCGCACCGAAGCGCCACGCAAGCATCAGATTGATCAGTAAAGCTGTGATGTACCAGACCATGCGCGCCACTGCCTCCGTCTGCACCAACACGTGCGCGCATAGAAATGTTGACGCGGCGAAGAAGCTACCCGGCAGCATCAACGTAAAGCCGATTGAGCCGAGCACCGCGCTCACATCGCTTCCCGTGTCCGGACTCTGCCACGCGAGGGGGTCGCGCGTGCCCGCCACGGCGCACAGGCAAGTCAGACCCGCAAGGTTCAGCGTCGCCACCAGCCACATCAGGCTGTGCTTGCTTCTCTTCATGATCCTTGTTGCCCTTTTTTCTCTTGCTTATCTTCCGCTTGTGCCGGCTTCGTGGGAACTTGCGCACGCACCTGCGTCAGTTTCTCGACCACGCGCTCGGCCATGTATGGCGCGCCCAGATTGCCATCCCAGATGATTCGGCTGCCTGTCGCCACCACGACGCCTGTGCGTTGATGCGCGAGCGTGAAGGTGAACTTCCACGTGAAGACGACGTGATCAACGGTCAGGACGAGATCGGCCACTTGCAGGTCATCAACGAAAGAAAGACCCCATGCGTCAAGTTCCGCCCGCTTCTTGAGTTCGTTGATCAACTGTTCGGGCTTGAAGAAGGTCGTGCGGCTCGTCACATAGATTGTCTTAGAAGCCAGCAGCACGTCCACAGGGCGCGCAGGCTTAACCACCACCGAGCCAGGCCCACGCGCTACGAGCGGCGAGATCGGACGCTGCGGCACGGAGACCTGATTCTGCGGGATAGGCACAGGCGTGGGCGAGGCGTGCGCCAGCAGCGTCGTGGGCGCGAGTTGCACGCTGACCGCGCGGACTAAACCGAGTAGGCTGCTCATCGGCACGGCGTAGTTCTGACCTTGCGCCTGCGGCAGCGCGGCGACCAACCCAAGCACACGCCCTCTGTCGTCCACGAGCACGCCGCCCACGGCGTTCGGCGCAACGGGCGCGGTGAATTTCAGCACGCGATAGCCTTTGCCCGCACCGGGTATCTCGTCGGCGAGACTGACCGAACTCAGAATGCCCGCCGGCACGTTCTCCGGCCCGCTCGTCAGGTTCGAGACCACGACCACTGCCGAGCCGACCCAAGACTCTTCCGTCACCGCGCCCGGCAGTGAGTACAAGCCCATAGCCGGAATGTGCAAGATGGCGATGTTGCGCCGCTCATCCGAAGCGATCAACTCGGCCCTGTCGAACGTCTCGCCGTTGCGCACTTTGACCGCCACCGCGCGTGCGCCTTTAACCAGATGATAGGCCGTCAAGATCAACCCGTCGGCGCGCACGATCAACCCTGAACCGACCGGCTGCGCCTGTCCGTCATCCGCGATCAGAATCGTGACGACGGCATCGAGTATGCCGTCGCCGATCTGCTGCCGATAGCTCGTCGCTTGCGCGCCCGGCATTGCGCCGCACGGCACAAGCGACAGCAACACAAGCAGAATTGATAACCACGCTCTCTTGCTCATTGAAATCCCTCTTGGCTTAGTCGCTCACTCGAAAGCCTTCTTGACACTCCATGATAATCAGCAAGCGCCGACGTTTGACGTAGATGCTCGTGAACACTTGCGCTGTGTCGAAGGTTGTGTATGTCACTTCGGCCACAGCATTATTCGGAGCCTCGAACGCCGATTTCCAGGCTTTGGGCGACACTGCAAGGCCTAGACGCATAGAGTCAGCACCGTGCTTTGAAGCCATTGACTCGTCGGTGTAGAAGACACTAGCAGTTATCAATAAACCAGTATGGGGAATCCGAAACACCTTGCTCGTAAGTTCCTCTTCATAGACGACGGTCTTGAACTCGTAAGACTTTATGACCTTCCCTGACTTCAGCTTTGCGATTGCCAGTTGGCAGTCGTCTGAGTTCTTCGTTTGCGCCAGCACAGCATTCCCGCCGAGCAGCAGTAACAAAGTGAGCAGTAGTATTCTGGTCATGAGTAACTCTCCAGATACTTCACGCCTGCGCCCGTGTTGAAGAGGACGATGCGCTCGTCCGCGTTGACCTGACCGGCGGCGCGCAACTGCTTCAACGCGGGCAGACAAGCCGCGCCTTCGGGCGCACAGAACAGTCCTTCGGCCGCGCCGATCTCGCGCGTGGCGGCGATCAACTCTGCGTCCGTGACCGCGACAGCCGTGCCGCCGGAGGCGCGTAGCGCATCGAGGATCAGGAAGTCGCCGATGGCTTTCGGTACGCGCAGACCCGATGCGGTCGTCGCGGCGTTCGGGAACTCGTCAGCGAATCGCTTCCCTTCCTCGAACGCGCGCACAATCGGCGCGCAGCCTGTCGCTTGCACCGTGACCATGCGCGGCCGTTTGCTATTGATCCAGCCCATCGTTTCCATTTCGTCGAATGCTTTCCACATACCGATTAAGCCTGTGCCGCCGCCGGTCGGGTAGATGATCACGTCAGGCAACGTCCAGTTCATCTGTTCGGCCAACTCATAGCCGAGCGTCTTCTTGCCCTCGACGCGATACGGTTCTTTCAAAGTCGAAACATCGAACCAACCTTCCGCCGCTTTGCGTCGCCCGACTTCCGCGCCGCAATCCGTGATCAACCCTTGCAGCAACGTGACGTGCGCGCCCGTCTGCTCGCACTCGATGACGTTGGCCTGCGGCGTGTCCTGCGGCATGAAGATGAACGCTGCCAGACCGGCGCGGGCGGCGTAAGCGGCGAGCGCGCCCGCTGCGTTACCCGCCGACGGCACGGCCAGTTTGTGCGCGCCCAACTCCTTCGCCATCGAGACCGCCGCCGTCATGCCGCGCGCTTTGAAACTCTGTGTCGGGTTCTGCCCCTCGTCCTTGATGTACAACTCCGGCAAGCCCAACTCCGCGCCCAACCGCGCGGCGTGCAACAGCGGCGTCCAACCTTCGCCGAGCGAGACGATGTTTTCGTCGTGCGCGACGGGCAGCACTTCGCGGTAACGCCATAAATCACTTCGCCTCCCCTGTAAACTTTCTTTCGTCAACGAGCGCGCCGCCCGCGCCAGGTCGTAACGCACCAGCAGCGGCTTGCCGCATTCCGTGCAGAGGTTGTGCAAGCGTTGTGCCTCATATTTGAGACCACACGCCGCGCATTCGAGATGGGTCACATACATTGTCTTAGTCGTCCTTTCAGCATGTTAATGAAGATAAAAACGCTCGTTTCCGCCGGAAAACTGCGGACTAGCATAATGCAGCCGGGCGCACACCGCGTCCGCCAGAGTCGCTCCGGGCCCTGCTCGTTTTCGCCCTGCATCATACGCCCGCCGCTTTGCTTCCGTCAGGTGGAGCAATCGTGTTGCACCTGTGCTGGGAGCGCAGGCAACCAGCCGGCCCAGAGCGCGCCAGCGCGAACAAAGGATGCGCGTAAAATTCAAGCTTGCATGTTAATGATTGCTTTGAGCGTGCGGGCGCACGCTTGCAGGCAGGATGCCTGCGCTCCCAGCAAGCAAGTGACAAGTGCCGCAGAAAAGCTTTATCTTGTCACTGTCACTCGTCACTACTTTTATGATTCGTCTGCTCGCGCTCGATCTCGACGGGACGTTGCTCGATTCGCATGGTCGTATATCCGCGCGCAACCGGCGCGCGATTGCGGCGGCGCGCGAGCGTGGTGTGCGCGTCGCGCTCGTCACGGGGCGGCGCTTTCGCGACGCGCGCCCGCTCGCGCTGGAACTGGGCTTGGATGTGCCGGTCATCGCGCACAACGGCGCGCTCACCAAACACGCGCGCACGTTGGAGACGGTCGCGGCGATCCATCTCCCGCTGGCAGCGGCGCACGCGGTCTTGCGTGTCGGGCGGGCGCACAAGGCCGACCCGCTCGTGAGCGACGACGCGGCCGGCCCCGGCGTGCTGCTCTACGATCACATCGACGAGGCGAACCGGCCCGCCTTCGAGTACCTTGCTTGGGCGCGGCGCATACACGGCGCGGAGGCCGCCGCGGCCATCGTGCGTGTCCCTTCGCTCGAAGCTTATCTCGATCACCCGCCCGTCCACATCGCCTTTTCGGGCACGGACACGGCGATGCTGCGGTTAAGCGAAGTGCTACAACATGAATTGGCCGGGCTGGTCAAATTAATGGTCACGGTCTATCCGGCGAAACAGTTCGGGCTGGTGGACGTGCTGCACCCGGACGTGTCGAAGGGGACAGGGCTGGCCGCGGTGGCGCGGGAGTACGGCATCTCGCGCGCCGACGTGATGGCCGTCGGCGACAATCACAACGATGTGGAGATGCTAGAGTTCGCCAGCACGCGCATCATCGTCGCCAACGCTGAACCGGCGTTGCGCGCACTCGCAGGCGTTCACGTCACAACATCGAACGACGAAGACGGCGTCGCGGTCGCAATTGAGGAATTCATCTTAAACAATAATGATGAATGACGAATGAAAGACGGCCGCTTTTCAGTTCATCATTCATCATTCCGCATTCATCATTTCTCTGAGGAGCATACATGGCAAATCGCATCGCAAACATCAAGACGAACAAGGGCACGATCCGCTTCGAGTTGTTGGAGGGGGACGCGCCGAAGACGACGGAGAATTTCATCAAACTGGCCGAGCGCGGCTATTACGACGGCGTCATCTTTCACCGCGTCATCAAGGGCTTCATGATTCAGGGCGGCGACCCGACGGGCACGGGGCGCGGCGGCGAGGCGGCGGCGGGCGGACGCTTCAATGACGAGATCAATCGCTCGTCCGAGTTGTACAGCGGCCCTTACGCCAAAGGCACGGTGGCGATGGCCAACGCCGGGCCGAACACGAACGGCTCGCAGTTCTTCATCATGCACGCCGACTATCCGCTCCCGCCGAGCTACTCCAAGTTCGGGCGCGTCATCGAAGGCCAAGACGTGGTGGACGCCATCGCCACCAGCCCCGCCGACCGCAGTGACCGCCCGCAAGAGCAAGTCACGATGGAGCAGGTCACAATAGAGCAGGGATGAACAGGAGATGTTAGATGTCAGATGCTGGATGCTAGTGAGAACTGACATCCGGCATCTAACATCCGCGCTCGCAGCCTTGCCGTTCGTAACTTTGTTGCAACATTTTGCTCAATCAAGTAATCTGTTTATGGCTGTGCGTTTGCCGGCGTCGCTTTCCTCCCCCTAGCGCCCGTGCCCCCAAGCGTCAGGCGCAGCAGCCAACCTGCAAGACTCTGTCACTAATCAGCAGTTAACGACTTAGTAAGGCCAGCGTGGGCCGCCGTGACTTTGCCGCGCGCAGTTACGCACACTCACGTACAGCGCGTCCCGTAACACATTGTCTGATGATCTCTCGCTCCCCCGACATTGAGCCCGTCTGCCCGCCCGCCCAAACCGCGGCCGAAGCGGCGCGGGCCGGCGTGAGCTTTGAATCGCTGCGCGAGGCCGAGTTGAAGTACCGCTCGATCTTCGAGAACGCGATCCACGGCATCTACCAGTCCGTCAACGAAGGGCGCTTCGTCAACGTCAACCCCGCGCTTGCACGCATGCTCGGCTACGACTCGCCCGCCGACCTGATCGCCTGCTGCGCAGACATCGCACGCGACTATTACGTCCAGACCGACGGACGCGAAGAGTTTCTCGCGCTGGTGACGGAACATGGGCGGCTGCAAGGCTACGAAACGCAGGTGCGGCGCAAGGACGGCGCGGTGATCTGGACGCGCGAGAACGTCTACGCCGTGCGCGACACGCGCGGGCAGCTTTTGTACTACGAGGGCAGCGTTGAAGATATAACGACGCATAAGCAGGCCGAGGTTGCGTTGCGCGAAAGCGAAGAGCGTTATCGCGACCTATTTGAGAACGCCAACGACATCATCTACACCATCGATCTGGCCGGCAACTACACTTCAGTCAACAAGGTGGGCGAGTGCGTCACGGGTTATAGCCGCACAGAATTGTGCCGGTTGAATTTCGCGCAACTCGTCGCGCCCGAACATGTGGCGCGCTCGCGCGAGATGATGACGCGCAAGCTGGCCGGGCATGAAGCGACGACCTTCTACGAGTTGGAGATCGTGCATAAGGCCGGTGCGCGGGTGCTGCTTGAAGTCAGCACGCAACTCGTCTACGCGCATGGTCGCCCCGTCGGCGTGCAGGGCATCGCGCGCGATATCACCGAGCGCAAACAGGCCGAGGCCGCGCTGCGCGTATCGGAAGAACGCTATCGCGAGCTATTCGAGAACGCCAACGACCTCATCTACACGCACGACCTCAAGGGCAACTTCACTTCGTTGAATAACACGGGCGAGCGCATCACGGGCTACACGCGCGCCGAAGCCGTGCAATTGAACATCGCGCAGGTGGTCGCGCCTGAGTACTTGCAGATGGCGCGCGAGATGATCGGGCGCAAGCAAGCGGAGGGCGAGGCCACCGTCTACGAGTTGGAGATCGTCGCGCAGGACGGCCGCCGCGTGCCGCTTGAGATCAGCACACGGCTGATCTTCGCGGCCGGGCAACCCGTCGGCGTGCAAGGCATCGCGCGCGACATCACCGAGCGCAGACAAGCCGAGGAGCAATTGCGCCTGCACGCGCTCGCCGATGCCTTGACGGGTCTGCCCAATCGTCTGCTCTTCACCGATCATCTAACACTCGCCGTCGAACAATCGCGTCGCCAGCCCGCGCAACGCTTCGCCGTGCTGTTTCTCGATCTCGACCGCTTCAAAATGATCAACGACAGCCTTGGCCACAGCGTCGGCGATCAGTTGCTCATCGCCATCGCGCGGCAACTCGAACACTGCCTGCGCGCGGGCGACACGGTCGCGCGCCTCGGCGGCGATGAGTTCGCCATTCTCTTAAACGACATCGCACATTTCGACGACGCCATCCGGGTCGCCGAGCGCGTGCTGCACGATTTAAAACTGCCATTCAATCTTGCCGGGCACGAAGTTTTCACCTCCGCGTCAATCGGCATTGCGCTCAGCAACAATCGTTATCAAGCGGCGGAGGACGTGCTGCGCGACGCCGACACGGCGATGTACCGGGCCAAGGCCGACGGCAAAGCGCGCTACGAAGTCTTCGACAAGGTGATGGACGCGCGCGTGTGTGCGCTTTTACAGTTGGAGAACGATCTGCGCCGCGCCATCGAGCGCGAGGAGTTCTGCCTGCACTATCAACCCATCGTCGCGCTCGCCGACGGGCGCATCACGGGCTTCGAGGCGCTCGTGCGTTGGCCGCATCCGGAGCGCGGATTGGTGCGCCCGGCCGAGTTCATCGCTGTGGCGGAGGAGACGGGGATCATCATCCCGCTCGGCCGCTGGGTCTTGCGCGCCGCGTGTGCGCAGATGCGCCGTTGGCAGGCCATCTCGCCCGCGCACGCGCAACTCAAACTGAACGTTAACTTGTCGGGCCGGCAATTCACGCAGACAGACCTGTGCGGGCAGATCGAGCGCACGCTCGCCGTTACGAATTTTGATCCGCGCTGTTTGCAGTTGGAGATCACGGAGAGCGTCCTGATGGAGAATGCGCAGGCCATCGTGCCGATGCTCATGCGCCTGCGCGATCTCGGCGTCGAGTTGGCGATTGACGATTTCGGCACAGGCTACTCCAGTTTGAGCTATCTGCGCCGCTTCCCCATTCAGACGTTGAAGATCGACCGCTCGTTCATCAGCGGCGGTGATGACGAAGACGCAGAGATCGTCCGCACCATCGTGCTGCTCGCCCGCAACATGCGCAAGGACGTGGTCGCCGAAGGCATCGAGACGCCGGCACAGCTTGCGCAACTGCGTGCGCTCGACTGCGCCTACGGGCAGGGCTATCTCTTCTCCGCCCCGCAGGACGCCGCCGTCACTGAGCGCATGCTCCGCCACGCGCTCGACTGCGACCTACGCATGCTGCCCACAAGCGACGAGTGCGTCGCTTGACGCGGCCGGCGCACCGCCGTCTCAAGTTTCACTTTCATCAAGCTCACCATCGAGCAACACGCCGCGCGCGGTGAAGCGCACTTTGATCGCGTGATTGAGCGGCCCCGCGCCATGGCCCAAATGCGGCGCACCCCGGAGTGCGGCCGTAACGAACCGTTTCGCCACGTCCACGGCAGTAGGCAGCACCAGCCCGCGCGCAAGGCAAGCAGTGATGGCGCTGGCAAGCGTGCAGCCAGTGCCATGCGTTGCAGTGGTCGCGATGCGCTCGGCGCGGAACAGATGCACCGTCCCCCCGTCATCGAGTAGATCAAGCGCGTCGCCCGCGAGATGTCCGCCTTTGATAAGCGCTGCCTGTGCGCCCATCTCACGTAGGGCGCGTGCTGCCGCGCGCATGCCCGCTTCGTCCGCGATGCGCTGTATCCCTGTGAGCCGTTCGGCTTCCGGAATGTTCGGTGTGACGAGGCGCGCACGCGGCAACAGTTCGCGCTTGAGCGTGGCGAGCGCATCATCAGCTATCAACTCGTAGCCTGAGGTTGAACACAAAACCGGATCGACGACCGCAGCAACGTCGCGCAAATCCGGCTCGCGCAACAGACGCGCGACCTCTATGAGCACTTCGCTGGTGGGCAGCATGCCGGTCTTAACGGCCGCGATATGAAAATCTGCGATTAGCGGCAGGACTTGCGCCCGCACCGTCGCGGCCGTTTGATGCGCCGCGCCACTAACGCTCATCGTGTTCTGAAAAGTTAGCGAGGTGACGGCGGCCAAGGGGAAACAACCGAACGCGGCGCACGTGCGCACGTCCGCGATGATGCCTGCGCCGCCCGACGGATCAAGTCCGGCGATGGTCAGCACGACGGGCGGCGGCTGTGCTTCGTTGTTGTCCGGTTGTAACATCGCTGGCTCGTACCCGTGTCAACGCCTGATTATCCACTGCACCGCGCGCCGGGCCAATCGATAAACGGCCGGGAACTTGGGTTGAGACGCCTTACTCTGGCATGAGCCTGAATCCGGCGCGCACGTTTGGCGCGGCCCTCGCGGCTTGGGCCTGGCGCGACGTGTGGGTTTATTTCACTGCCCCGCCGCTCGCCATGCTGCTGGCGGCGGAACTTTTTCGGCGCTGGCAAAGACAGCAGCTCGTAATATGCGCTAAGCTGTACCACACGCACGACCGACGTTGTATTTTCTGCGACCAGCGCGACGGGCCGGACTATCCCGTCAACGAGGCCGCGGCGTCGTAGTTAGCTTTGGGCGCAAGGCGCGCAAATAATTTATTGGCACGAGTACAGGAGGGCCTCATGATGAGCAGTGAAGAACCACGTCCCACGTCCGAAGAAATCCCCGGGCAGAAGTTACCTTACCCGGCCAAGCAATCGGAGATGCACCCGCAGCCGGACAGCGATCTGTCGAACTATCAAGCGGCGGGCAAACTCGCTGGCAAGGTCGCGTTGATTACGGGCGGCGATTCCGGCATCGGGCGCGCGGTCGCCATCGCCTTTGCGATGGAAGGCGCGAGCGTGGCGATTGTCTATAACGAGAATGACGATGACGCCGCGACGACACGCCAGATGGTCGAAGCGAAGGGCGGGCGTTGTCTTGTCCTCAAGCACGATGTGCGCAACTCGGATGAATGTCGCGCGGCCGTCAAACGCACGGTGGTTGAACTGGGCGGCCTCAACATTCTCGTCAACAACGCCGCGTACCAGATGGCGCAGAAGAAGTTCGAGGAGATCACCGAAGCGCAGTTGCGCCGCACCTTCGAGACGAACATCTTCGCTTACTTTTACATGGCGCAGGCCGCGCTCCCGCACCTCGTCAAAGGCGATGCGATCATCAACACCGGCAGCATCGTCGGCAAGACGGGCATCCCGATCCTGATCGACTACTCCGCGACGAAGGGCGCGATTCACTCGTTCACCAAATCGCTCGCGTTGAACTTGGGTGCGCGCGGCATCCGCGTCAACTGCGTCATTCCCGGCCCCGTCTGGACGCCGAACATTCCCGGCACGATGCCGATTGAAGAGGTCGAGAACTTCGGCCACGAGGTCGCGTTGCAACGGCCCGGCCAACCCGAAGAACTCGCGCCGGCTTACGTCCTGCTGGCATCGAGCGACGGCAGTTTTATGACGGGCAGTCTCGTCGAAGTGACCGGCGGCAAATTATCGAGTGATTGAGATGCCGGCTGACAACTATCCAACCGGCACGGTGCGCGCGTTACTTGAGACCGACCTCGTGACGCCGCCGACGCGCCATGCACTGCAAGAGCGTTTGCGCCAGCCCGATGTGACCACGCCGCGCTTCTTCGACGCGCGCGACTTCGCCACGCTCCGCGCCGCATGCGCGCGCCTCATCCCGCAACCGGAGCGCGAGCAAGCGATTGACTTGGCCGGCGCGCTCGACGAGCGACTCGCCGCAGGCAAGAGCGACGGCTGGCGCTACGATCAGATGCCGCCCGACGGTGAAGCGCACAGACGCGGCTTGCGCGGCTTGGACGAAAGCGCGCAGGCGTTGTTCGCCACGAATTTTCAACAACTCGACGCAACGCGGCAGGACGAAGTGCTGCTCGCTGTGCAGCGCGGCGAGGCACACGGCGAAACGTGGCGGACGCTGCCCGCGCGTCGCTTCTTTGAAGAACTGTTGGCCGAACTAACGGAGGTTTACTACAGCCATCCGCTCGCCAAAGAGGAGATCGGCGACGCCAGCATGGCCGACGCGCACGGCTGGCAAAAAATAAGTCTCGACGAACATGAAGCGCACGAACCGCAGGCATTGGAGACAAGCGAGTGACCGAACGCACGACACCGACACTTGCGCAAAGGGACGAGCGCGCGGGCGTAGCGCCCGACCTGCATGGCAGGTCAATCCCGATGCGCGTTTATGCCACGAGCGACACGGTGGATGCTGTCGTCATTGGCACGGGCGCGGGCGGTGCGCCGCTGCTGGCGCGACTTGCGCAGGCCGGACTGAAAGTTGTCGCGCTTGAAGCAGGCAAGCATTGGGCGGCGGCGCGCGACTTTGCCACGGACGAGCGCGCTCAAGCAAAACTCTTCTGGACTGACGAACGCCTAAGCGCGGGCGACGACCCCCTCTCGTTCGGCAACAATAACTCCGGCACGGGCGTCGGCGGCTCGACTTTGCACTACACGGCTTACGTGCCCCGCGTGCAGCCCGACGACTTGCGCTTGCACACAGAGTTCGGTGTCAGCGCGGACTGGCCCATCGGCTACGACGAGCTTGCGCCCTACTACGACGAACTTGAACAATTCCTCGGTATCTCCGGCCCCACGCCGTACCCGTGGGGGCCGCCGCGCCAACGCTCATACCCGCTCGCGCCATTGCCGTTGAACGGCGCGGCGCAACTCATGCAACGCGCCTGCGCGACGATGGGCATTCGCACGTCGCCCGCGCCGAACGCTGCGCTCTCCGGTTCTTACTATCAAGCGGGCGTCGGCTGGCGGGCCGCCTGCACGAATCGCGGCTACTGTCAGGCCGGCTGCAACACGGGCGCGAAAGCGAGCATGGATGTCACCTACATTCCGCTCGCCATCGCGCACGGGGCTGAGGTGCGCGCCGAAAGTTTCGTCACGCGCTTTGAGACGAACGAGGCGGGTCGGATCACGGGCGTCGTCTATGTCCGCGACGGCATCGAGCAACGGCAACTCTGTCGCCATGTCTTCTTATGCGCCGGCGCGATTGAAACGCCGCGCCTGTTGCTCATCAACAAGCTGGCTAATGCAAGCGGTCAGGTCGGGCGCAATTTCATGGCGCATACCGGTTTGCAAGTGTGGGGGCAGTTTGCCGAGGACGTGCGCCCGTACAAGGGCATCCCCGGCGCGCTCATCTCCGAGGACACACACCGGCCGCAATCGGCCGACTTCGCCGGTGGTTACCTGCTGCAATCAATCGGCGTGATGCCTGTCACCTATGCTTCACAGGTCGCGCGCGGGCGCGGGTTGTGGGGCGACGCGCTGCGCGAGCATCTGCGCGGCTATAACCACGTCGCCGGGATCAACATTCTCGGCGAGGGCTTGCCTTACGCGCACAACTATCTCGAACTCTCCGCCGAACTCGACGCGCGCGGGCTGCCCAAACCGCGCGTGCATTTTACGAACGGCGCGAACGAGCGGCGACTGACCGCCCACGCCGACAAATTGATGCGCGAGATTTGGACGCAGGCGGGCGCACGCGATATCTGGTCGTTCCCGCGCAGCGCCCACACCATCGGCACATGTCGCATGGGCAATGATGCGGCCACAGCAGTCGTCAACGCGGAGGGGCGCAGCTTCGACGTGCCGAATCTCTACATCGCCGACAATTCGATTTTTCCGAGCGCGCTCGGCGTCAACCCCGCGTTGACGATCATGGCGCTCGCCTTACGCATCGCCGATTGTTTCCTGCGGCGTGCGCGGCACGGTGAGGTTTAGCGGAAAGGTTCAACTTAAAAACGCGATGGCTACCAAGAGCTTTCTCGACATCATCAAGCGCGTGCGCGGCGGCGACAACTACGCGGGCGATCAGCACGGCGGCGCGGCCGGCTCTGACGGTAGTGGTTTGCCGACCGGCTTCGCGGGCAATTTCATGTTCGCCACCGGCATCGAGTGTTCGTACCCGACGATCAGGCACGGGCGCTTGCGCCGCGACCAACTCAAAGAGTGCGGGCATTACGAGCATTGGCGCGACGATCTGCGGCTCGTGCAGGAACTCGGCTTGAAGGTGCTGCGCTACGGGCTGCCTTACTACAAAGTGCATCGCGCGCCGGGCAAGTATGATTGGAGTTTTGCCGACGAAGTGATGCGCGAGATGCAGCGGCTCAACATCACGCCGATCCTCGACCTCCTGCATTTCGGCGTGCCCAAGTGGCTCGGTGATTTCCAGAACCCCGAACTGCCTATCCACTTCGCCGACTATGCCGCTGCCGTCGCGGAACGTTACCCGTGGGTACGCTACTACACGCCCGTCAACGAAATCTACGTGACCGCCAAGATGAGCGCGAAGGACGGCGCGTGGAATGAGCAACTCAAGAGCGACCGCGCCTTCGTCACGGCGATCAAGCATCTCGTCGCAGCTAATACTCTCGCCTGTCAGAGCATCGCGCAGCGCCGCCCCGATGTCGTCATCGTGCAGAGCGAATCAGCCGAGTACACGCATGAAGGCTATGCCACGTCTTCACCGGAAGTGGTACTCGCTAACAAACTGCGCCTGCTCTCGCTCGACCTGCTCTACGCGCACCCGCCCGACGCAGACGTGTGTCTGTACCTGCTGGACAACGGTATGACGCGCGAGGAGTACGATTGGAAGATGCGCGGCGAGCCGCCCGGCTACCAGATTATGGGCAACGATTATTATGGGCGCAACGAGCGCATCAGGAAGCCAGACGGCTCGACCTGTCTGGCCGAAGACGTGTTCGGCTGGTATCAGATCACCAAGGAGTATTACGAACGCTACAAAAAGCCGGTGATGCATACGGAGACCAACGTGATGGACGCCGAGCAAGCGCCCACGTGGTTGTGGAAACAGTGGGTCAACGTCCTGCGCATGCGCAAGGACGGCGTGCCGGTCTTAGGCTTCACGTGGTACAGCCTGACAGATCAGATTGATTGGGACATCGGGCTGGCGCAGAAGCGCGGGCGCGTGAATCCGTGCGGCCTCTATGATCTCAAACGCAAGCCCCGGCCCGTCGCCGCCGCCTATCGGGAGTTGCTGGAAGAGTTCGGGCAGATCACCATCGTGCCGCACGGCGAGGTGTTTGAGATTACGGATCAGCCGGCGCGATTGAAGGTCGAGGTCTAACCAAGTTGGCGCGTGCCGTGAACGTCACCGGCTTGCACGTCGTCGAGCGGGGCGCGGGCGACGTGGCACTCGTGTTTCTGCACTACTTCGGCGGCTCAGCGCGGGCGTGGGCTGAAGTCATCACCCGGCTCGCGGATGACTACCGTTGCATCGCCCCTGACCTGCGCGGCTTTGGCGACTCCGTTGCGCCTGCCGCCGGGATCACCGTCAGCGATTACGCCGACGATGTCGTTGCGCTGACCACCACCCTCGGACTCAAACGTTACGTGTTAATCGGTCATTCAATGGGCGGCAAGATCGCGCTCGCTGTCGCCGCGCGCCAACCGCACGGACTGGCCGCACTCATCCTCGTCGCGCCTTCACCGCCGACGCCCGAACCGATGACAGAGGATGCACGGGCGAGTTTTCTCGCGGCTTACGGAGACTGCGCCGCCATCGAACGGACGATTGACAAAATCACTGCCCGCCCGCTCGCCCCTGCGCCGCGCGCGGAAGTTGTGGCGGATAACCTGCGCGCCGCCCACGCGGCGTGGCGGGCGTGGCTTGAGCGCGGCAGCCGCGAGGACATCGCTGGCCAAATGCCGGATGTCGCCGTGCCGGTAGGCATTATCGCGGGCGCGGCTGATCCGAACTTTCTGCCGGCCCTGCTTGAACGCGAAATCGTGCGGCGCATACGCGCGGCGCAACTCGTCGCGGTGGAAAACGCGGGCCACCTGCTACCGCTCGAAGCGCCCGCAGACGTGGCGCGGCTGATCCGCAGCTACCTGCACAGTTTCGCCTTGGCCGGATTAGATAAATAACATCAGCTCGACGTAAGAGACGGAAAAAGATTCGACCACGAAGCAGCACGAAGCAGCACGAAGCAGAGTTATCTTTTCGTGCTGCTTCGTGCTGCTTCGTGGTTAAGTTTTTCATTGGCATGATAATGACGGCATACATCGAACTGCCGTTGAATAAAAACAGGCGCAACCCTTCCATATAGCGGTGCTATAGCCTAAACAGGCGATCATTTGGTCTGTGCTGATGCCGCGTACGCGGACTGCAATTCACGGATGGTCGCGGCGATTGTTTGCGGATCGGCGAAGAGGCGGATGGCGGCGACGCCGCACGCGCCCGCGCCGAGTGTATCGCTCATGTTCGCGCGCGTGACGCCGCCGATGGCGATGACGGGAAACGGCGCGAGCGCGTGCGCGGCGGTGCGCAATTGATCGAGACCAAGTGGTGCGCCGTAAGCGCGCTTCGCGGGCGTGTCGAAGAGGGGGCCGAGGACGACGAAGTCTGCGCCCGCAGCGCGCGCGATCTGCGCGGCGGCGAGCGTATGGGTTGAGACACCGATCAGGAAATCGGGGCCGAAGGCGCGGCGCATTGTGTCGGCGGTGAGCGATTGCGTGGTGAGGTGGACGCCGTCTGCGCCGGCCGTGCGCGCGATGTCGGCGCGGTCGTTGACAAGGAGGCGCGTCGCGCTGCTGCGTGTGACGGCGGCGGCGCGCGCGGTCAGGGCAAATAGCACGCGCGGGCGTAAAAGTTTTTCGCGCAGTTGAATGAGGGTAACGCCGGCCGTGACGGCCGCTTGCACGAGCGCGAGGAGGCGCGCGAACTCGGCGCTCGCGGGGCTAGTCGTGTGATCAGTCGCGCCGCTCGTGATTAGATAACTGAGGGGCGGCGTTAGCGTCTGCGACATGTGCGGTGGCGGGCGCGCCGGTCTGCGCGCCGAGGGAGCGCACGGTCTGGCGAAAGTGTGCGATCTCCCAGAAGGCCATGGCAAAGTTGAGCAGCCCGATGCCGGTCACTGCGCCGCGCGCCCAGCCGGATGAGATCGCGTGTTGCAGCCCCGGCAGCCCCGTCTTCTGCGCGACGTAGACGAGAAAGAAATTATCGCCCCAATCGGCGAGACCGAACGGATGCGCCCACGGCAGGAACGTGAGCACCAGCCCAGCCTCAAGACACAACACGATATAGAAGATGACGGTTAGCTTCGCGGACATAGCTTCAAGAGGTCAGAGGTTAGAGGTTAGAGGTTAGAAAAGTCAAACACCGATCTCTGACCCTGATCTCTGCCCTCTGCCCTCTGCCCTCTGCCCTCTATTTTGTCGTGCGTTGCGCTTGCAGTTCTCTCAGTTTGTCGGCGACGCCGCGATAGGACACGTCCGTGCCGTAGACTTCCTGAAAAGTGTCAACGGCGCGGTCGAGATCGCCCATCTGCTCGTAGGCGTTGCCCAGTTCATAGCGGAGTGCCTGATATTCTTCTTCGTCGTGCCCGGGCGCTGCCAAGCCTTTCTTGAACCAGAGGACGGCGGCACGCGGCAACTCCTGTTGCATGAAGCAATGACCGAGCAGGTTACAGCATTGCAGATAGCGCGGCGTGCCGTCCGCCGGCGCGACGAGCGCGACGGCCGTCTGAAACTCTTCGATGGCCATATCGAGCATGCCCATCTCCCTGTAGGCCAGCCCCGTGTTGTAGTGCGTCTCAAAGTCGGCGGCCGTATCCGTCTCGTCATCTTCGACCGAGTCGCGGAACTCGGCGAAGACGGCGGCGAGACCGGCATCGAGCGCGGCCGGGCGCGGCTGCGGTTGCGTGCCGTTAGCACTTGCGGGCGACGGCGCAGGCGCGGGCGGCGCGACCGGCATCTGAAACGCTACAGTGTCGTTGTGCTCAAGGTCGGCGGCTGCCTGACTGAGACTTGAGCCAGACGGCGTGGCCAACGGCGCGAAGGGCTGCGCGGCGTCATCAATGTTGGTTGGCGCGGGCGGCGGGGCGGCTTGCAGTTGCTGGCGTCGCGCGCTGAGTTCGGGATTTGCGCCGTACTGCCGTTCGAGCATGTCGAGCGTGTCGCGCGCGATGTCGGTATAGCCTTGCGCGAGATAATAATCAACGCTCTCCAACTCTTGGCCCAGCAACGCCTGCACACGCCCGTCGCTGCCCGGCGCGTCGAGTGGGTTCGTGACGTGTACTTCGTGCTCGTCATCCGCCTCGGCCGTGGCGGCGAATTCCACGGCCGCAGGCGCGACCGTGTCGGCCAACTCTGCGTTCAGATCGGCGAAGGACGCGCTCGGATCGGCGGGCCGCTCCGGTGCGGGCGGCGCGACCGTCTCCCACTCAAACTCGCTGGCTGGTGCGGCGGGCGGCGCGCTCGCCGCAGGCGGCACGGAGAACAAATCTGTCGCGCCGCTATTGGACTCGAACACACTGCCGAAGGCCGGCGCGGCATCAGCAGTTGGCGCGCCGGCGGGCGGCGCGGGCGGCATCGTCTCTGCGACCGGCGCTACGACTTCGGCCCGCGCCGCTTCTGCGCGCGTCATGACCGTGCCGAGCAGTTCGTTGAGCGCGGAGAGCCGTTCAGCATAGCCCTGATCGAAGGGCACGAGGCGGACGAGATGTTCGAGTGCGTTGCGCTCTTCGTCGTGGAGTTGTTGCGCTTGCGCGGCTTCGGCGAGCCGTTCGAGCGCGACGCGCATGCGATCGTCGTCGCGTTGCCACGTGTAGATGCGCAGCAAGAGGCGCAACGCTTCGACGTTCTCAGGGTCGCGCGCGAGCGCCTGATTCAACAACTCAAGCAGCGGCTTCTCCTGCCGCTTCGCGAGCGCCGGCTCGACCGCGTGCGTGAGCGTGCGCACGGCGTTGATGGCATCGCCTTGTTGCAAGTAGAGCCGTGCGACTTCAAAGAGCAACGGGTAGTTGGCCAGATCGGCCTGCACCAATTTCTGCGCGGCGCGGTCGGCGGCGGGCGCGTCTTCGGCGTCGAGATAGACGCGCGCCAGCATCGCGTGCAGTTCCGCATCGGCGGGCGCTTGCGCGACGGCGTCTTCCAATACGGAGGCTGCTTCCTCGTTCGCGCCGAGCGCGAGGTTCGCGTCCACCAAGCCTTGCAGAATCTCGTGGCTGTAGGGGCGCAGGTCGCGCGCGTGTGTGAAGGCGCGGAGTGAACCCTGATAGTTGCCGTGCGCATGGAGACGTGTGCCGGCCTCGGCGAACGCCGAGGCCGCTTCGTCGCGCATGCCTTCGCGCATGAAGCCTTCGGCGAGCCGCAGGCGTATGTCCGCGTTCTGCGGATCGAGATCGGCGGTGCGACGCAGAGCTTCAAGTGCGTCGCGCATCAGCTTGGCACGGCCGCAGGCGTCAGCGATGAAGAGATACTGCGCGCGGGCCTCGACGATCAAGCCTTGTTGTTCGTAGAGCGCGGCCAGTTTCTGCGCGACCGACAATTCGTCGGGCCGCAAGCGCGCGACCTTCTTGTAGATGGCGATGGCTTTGAGCGCGAAGCCCTGCTCGCGATAATGATCGGCGACGCGCACGAAACACTCGACCGCTTCCGCCTGCTTATCGAGGCGCGCGTAAAGATCGCCGAGCGTATTGAGCACGGTGAAGTCGTCCGCATCCGCGTCCGAGATGCGCCGATACTCCTGCACGGCCGCGGCGATCTTGCCCTGCGCAAGGTATTTCTCAGCCGTGCTAACAGCCTTTGCCTTATCGAATGCCATGAAGAATTAAACTTGCGTTACACGGGGGATACGGACACTGGCGTGGCGGAACGAGGCGACCGACCTGATTAAAGTGTGACGACGTCTGGAAGATGTCTGCCCCTTGGGCCCCAAACCCACCCGAAGGTGCCGGGCAAATTCCAAGTTAGCACGCGCGGTCAACAAGCGTCAACAATCCATTTTCGGGTCGTTTTCTTCACGCCTTTAAGCCTTTATGGGAGACTATATCCCCGCACCAAAATGCCGCACGCAAAGGCGCAAAGCCGCAAATGAAGCCGCTAAAAGAGCTGGCCGCGCTGTTTGTTAACGATAGCCCTGCCGTGCATACTTAGCCCGCGCCGAAGGACGAACGCGAGCCACTTGCCGGACTACTTGCCAACTTTATCGCCAACCGCCGACGCTTTCGCAGCGCGGTTGGCACAGGGCACGGCCCTCGCGGGCCTGTGCCTCTATGCTATTTTCGCGCCGCACTCGATTGCGGCGTCGTGGCTCGGTTTGTCGCTCGTCGTGCTCGGCTGGCTCGCGCGCACGCTGGTCACGCGGCGCACCGGACTCAAACGCACACCGCTCGATCTCCCGCTCTGGCTCTTCTTTGCCTGGAGCATCCTCTCGGCCCTCTGCTCCGCCGAGCCGCGCATCAGCTTGCTGAAACTCATTTCCGTCAGCACCTTTCTCATCTACTACTGCGTGCAGGCCATGGTGACGCGCCGCACGGCCATACTGCTCGCGGGCCTGCTGCTCGCATCCGGCTGCGCGGGCGTCGTATGGAGCATTATTGAAACAGTGCGCGGGCGCGGCGTGGTCATAGAGACGATCACGCCCGACAGCCCGTTGCGCGCGCCGATGAACTTGCGGGTGGGCGACACCGTCTGGCGCGTCAATGGCCGGCACGTGAACTCAATGACGGAGTTGGCCGACGCGCTTCGCCGCGCACCTAGCGGCGTACCTCTGCGGCTCAGCGTCATCACGCACGGCGAGCACGTCGAATGGACGGGGCCGCCCGTGACGGAGGAAATAAAAAACTCGTCGCCGCCCGCCGGTCTCTACGGCACAGAGCGCACACATCGCTTTCGCGCCTCCGGCTGGACGCGCCACTACGAGACCTTCGCCGAGCTACTGCAAATCCTCGCGCAACTCGCGCTCGGCGGCGCGCTCGCGCTGCTCCAACGTCGAGCTGCAATACACACACCAAACATGCGCTTGCGCGGTGCGCTCTACACTGCCGCGTTCATCCTGTTGGCTGTGGGCATCGCGCTGACGGCGATGCGCACGGTGTTGTTCGGCTTCGTCGTCGGCGCATGCGTCGTGCTGCTGCGCTGGCGCACGGGCGCGTCGGCGCGTGCGCGCGTGGCGGTGCTGTGCGTCGTCATGCTCGTCTGCGCGCTCGGCGCGGGCGCGGTCTGGCGCACACGCGCGACCGGCGCGCTCAGTTTGCAAGACGACAGCGCGCAACTACGGCGCGAAGTCGCGCGCCAGACGCTCGCGCGCATTCCGCTGCACCCCATCTTCGGACACGGCATGGACGCGGTGCATTTGCACTGGCACGAGTGGGGCTTCCCCGGCACGGACATGCTGCATGCGCATTCAACGCCGCTCCAACTCGCCTTCGACCGCGGCCTGCCCGCGCTCCTTCTCTGGCTCTGGCTCATCCTCACCTTCTGGCTCTTCACCACCCGCGCCGAACGACGCTGGCGCGGCTCGCCCGAAAGGGCCGCACACGGACTCCTCCTCGGCGCGACCGGCGCACTCGCCGGCTTCTGCGCTAGCGCGCTCGTCAACTACAACTTCGGCGACGCCGAAGTGACCTTGTTGCTCTGGTGGCTGATGGGCGCGGTAGTGCGCGTGACCACAAGCAGGACTGCGGAGACTACGGCGATTAGCGCTTGAGCATCAAGCCTATTCTCTTTAATAGCTGGGGCACTGAGTTGTGACAGGGTCTAATTTAACCGAACATGAAGCTCTCGCTAGAAAAGAGGTGTGTCCGGAAAAACTTGCCCCTCTCACCTGATAGCGGTGGCTTGCCCCGATAGGCGCATGCGATTTAACAGGCAGAATATTGACCGGCAGGTCGGGCCGGTTATAATGCCCGTCATGAGCATGCTCAGAGTCGCCTGCCTGTTACTCATCTTGTCCGGCCTGAGCGCGCCGGGTCAGATGCCGCAGGACAATCCCGACAAGCACAGTAGAGACGAGCAGGAGTTGGCTACCCTTGTGCGCGCAGAGTGCGAGGGCATGCTGGAAAACCACGAAGCTGTCCTCGACCGCATCTTGGCCGACGAGTTCATCATGCACACGGTGGACGGACATCTCGTGCCCAAGACCCAATTCCAGCGGTACCTGCGAGCGGCGCTGCCGCCGAGCATCGCCGGCTTATGCGAGATTCGCGATCTCACAATCAAAGTTAGCGGGCACAAGGCGACGACCGAGGGGCGCATGAGAATTAGGGCTTCAGCCGCAGATGGCACGGAAGTGCCGCTTCAATTTCGCTTCAACCAAAAGTTGCTCAGACGGCAAGATCGCTGGCAGGCCACTTATGTGGAGTTCCGCCTTGATCAGCCGTGAGTCACACATGCCGAACATATCTTTTGACTGGCAGCAAAGAACTCGTTAATATCTGCCGCCGATCATCTTGTATCTCTCCGGTTGTTTACTGCTTAGGGACTGAGCCTTTAATTGCACCTAGACTATTTGTTGCCTGCTGGGCTTGATCGCAAACTTACTGCGGCGTACACGCCGTCAGGCCCCAACCAACAAGCAGGGGACGAAGCAGCACCCGGATGCGGCCCTTGAGCGCGCATTCATCTACCTGCATGAGTTAATGGGCACTAGTAGAGATGATGAGCCAGACGTCAGGCAGATTCTGAGCCGGAGTTCGACGAGTACATCCGTCGTGTGCAAGATCAGCTAACGCTCTTGCACACGACGGATGGTGCGGTCAACTGATCACATGCGCCAAGGAGGCATTGATGCCAATTAATACAGACAAACTGCCGGAGATAAAGTTCTTCAGCTTTCTCAGCGCTGACGAGCGCGAAGGCTTAGCCAAAGTAGTTGATAGTAATACGCTGGCTGAAGATGAAGTGCTCTTTCAGACCGGCGAGCCGGGCGAAGCGCTGTTTATTGTCCGTTCGGGCGCAGTCGAGATCAGTATTAAGGATGTGACCGGGCAGAAGATCGTGCTGACGACTGCCGAACCCGGCGACTACTTCGGCGAGATCGCGCTGCTCGACGGCGGCCCGCGCACGGCGACGGCGACCGCCCGCGTCGAGACTGAGTTGCTCGTGCTCACGCGCGACAATCTGCGGGCGCTATTCCAGAAGAAGCCTGAAGCCGCTATGCACATGCTCGCCGCCATGGGCAGCATGACGCGCAAGGCCGACGAACTGCTCCAAAGGCGCGTCTCACGTAACGTCAACGACGAGGTCGAAGAACAACGCCTGTCGCCAGTGGTGCGCTTCGCCGACTTCCTCGCGTGGTTCAGCGGCAGCATGCCGTTTCTGCTGTTGCATACTCTCTGGTTCATCGTCTGGATCGCGCTCAACACGCTCATACTGCCGAAGAACGCTGCGGGGGAAAGGGGCTTCGACCCGTTCCCCTTCGGGCTGTTGACCATGATCGTCTCGCTCGAAGCGATCTTCTTGTCGTGCTTCGTGCTCATCAGCGCGAACCGGCAGGCAGAGAAGGACAAGGTGCGCTCCGACATTGAGTATGAGGTCAACATCAAGGCCGAGTTGGAGGTCGCACACCTGCACGAGAAGACTGATCAGATTTATCAGGTCGTGCTGGATCGTTTTGACAAAATGGATAAGCGGATGGCGCGCATGGAACCAGCCAGGAAAGAGTAAAGCCGCGCATTTGCTTGCCCGCCTTTCAGCCGGCATGCCCCTTAAAGTTGATACTAGCGGTTTCGCAATTAACAGATAAAGAGGAGAGCGCCGCGTGAAAGAACTCTTAATCTCTAAGCTCTGCCCGCTTATTTTCCTACTTTGTCTGTCAAGCCAAACGCCGCAACTCAATGCCCAAGAAGCACCGCCCCCCTATCAGCCCGGCACGGGGACACAGGGGCCAGCAGCGCCCAAACTGCCGGCACAGGAGCGAACACTCCCGCCGCCTTACTACGACTACCCTTACGGCAGCGAGACCACGACACGCCGCACGCTGACGGTGGACGAGGCCGTTGCGCTCGCACTCGCCAACGCCTCGGCCTATCAGCAGTCGCTCTTGGAGGAGCAGAGCGCCAAAGAGGATGTGCGGCAAGCCCGCGGCGCCTTCTTGCCACAGTTCAGCGTCCCGCTCAGTTACATCGGCACGACGCCCTCGCAGGTACGCGCGCCGGGCGACCCGCTCACGTTCAGTTTCACGAGTGCAAGCGCTATTAACGAGACGACCGCGTTTCTGAACGCGACGGGGCCGATAGACCTGTCGGGGCGATTGCGCGCCTCGCTGCGCCGCAGCCGCGCGCTGCTCACGTCCGCCCATGCGGGCACGCAGGTCGCGCGCCGCGACCTGGTGCTCGCAACCGTGGACGCTTACTCCGGTCTCGTACTGGCGCGGCAGAAGCGGCGACTCGCCGACGAGACGCTCGCGCTCGCCGAAGCCTTCGTTAATCTGGCCGAGCGGCTGCGCCAGCGCGGCGCAGGTGAAGAAGCGGATATCTATCGCGCCCGCTCGGCCGCAGCAGTGCGGCGTGACGAACTTGAACAGGCACGCCTGGCGGAGTCAGCGGCGATGAGCCTGTTGCGCGTCCTCACCGGCGTTGATTTCGTCACCCACGTCGGCGTCACACGCATGACGCAGGACGTGCCGACGGCCGCCGACTTCATGGGTTATACGGAGGAGTTAGTTAGAGCCAGACCTGAACTCGCGCAACTGAACGCGCAGCAACAGGCAGCGCTGGAGGACGCCCGCATCGCCCGCAGCGAACTCCTCCCACAGCTATCCTATGGATTGAACGCGGGCTTTGACGCGGCCAACGTAGGCCGGCTCAGACAATATTCCGGGGGCGCGGCCGTCATCAGTCTCAACATCCCCATCTGGAACTTTGGGGCCAGCAAAAGCCGTGCGACGCAAGCCCGCCTGCGGGCACGGTCTTTAGAGTTGCAGCGGGATAATACGCTCCAGCAACTCAGGCAAGAGTTCTACACGCAGCGCGCCGCCGCGCTCTCGGCCTTGGCCCGCATCAAGTTGGCCGAAACGGCCGCCAACGCGGCTCAGCAAAACCTCAACCTGCTCTTCGTCCGCTACCGGCAAAACAACGCGGCCATCATCGACGTAATTGACGCGCAGGCGAACTACGCCACCACCCGGCTCGGCTATTATCAGGCCATCACGGATTACCGCACCGCGCGCGTGCGGCTTGAGGTTGACCCGGCGCGCAAGGTCGCAACTCAAACCACCGCGCGGCCCGTAATAGTCGCGGGCGCGAAAACGTGCGCTTTAACTAAGGCCCAGTCTCCTGCGTTAGGCGGGCTGCGCCTTGGGCTGACTATAGAGCAAGCCGCTGCCGTCTTCCCCGGCTTAGCCGTCGGTGGCGTGAGCGATTTGGGCGTGGCGCAAGCCGTACTCCGCAAGGCGGAGTTGGCCGGCCAAGCTGCTAATCTCCCCTTATCGGCAGATGTTGATATGCTCAGCCTTGAATTTACAGACGGGCTGTTAACCCGCATCCGCGTCAACTATCTGCCGACGAATAAGTGGGAGAGTAAGGATCAATTCACCTCTCTCATGGCGGCCAAGCTCAACCTGCCCGGCCCTTGGACGGCCCTCTATGACTGGCAGGAAAAAGACGTGCGCGACATGCAAGACTTGCGCGACTTCGCCCTCGACTGCGACGGCTTCCGCCTGAGCGTCGGGATCGGCCTCGAAGGACTCGGCGCGGATCAGACGCCGCACATCACGCTGGAGGACATGACAGCCGCTCGCACCATCAGGCAACGTGAGACCGACGCGCAGAAAAGAAAGTAGCGCCTTAGCGACTGGCGAGCCGCCAAGAGTCATCTGAAGTGGAGAGTAGGAAGAACGAGATGTCCACTCATTTTGCAATGTAGCTGCCGGCCGTCAGGTTAAGCGAACCGGATTAATCAATTCTACTGCCTTCGTCTTCAATCATTTCGCACAGCACAAATCGGCGCGCTACTTCCCCGTAACCCATCGCTCAAGCAGCGGCTTGAGTTCGGGATGACTCAAGCCTGCACTGCGCCATGCGTAATGGCTGAGACCGGCGATGGCGTTCCACGTCGGATGATAGCGGTCGTAGATGTCTGCCTCATTCATGTCGCCCCAACTGCCGTCGCGGTTTTGCTGTACGAGATAGAAGTCAATCGCCGCGCGCAAGGCCGGATCAGCTTCGTTCACGCCGAAGGCGCGCAGCGAGTCCATCATCTCGCCGAGCATGTCGGTCTCTTTGCGTGCGATGGCGGCGCGCAAGTGCGCGTGCAGGAAATCATATTCCACGGGCAGCAGACGCGGCGATAGACGAGCTTGGCTGTAGTGATTCAACGTGTAGACGACGTGCGTGATGGCGTAGACGGCATCGTAGAACTCGTCGTCTTTGCCTTGCGCGCGGGCCGGATACGGGCGCAGGGTGGGCAGCCACTTGAGCACGTCCGCATAGTGCGCGCCAAGCGTGACGCCGTAGCGGTCACCGACATACACGGTGATGAGCGCGTCGTACCACACGTCGTAGCGCGTTCTCAGCCGCAGCGGCCGGTGGCAGACGCGACAGCCTTGCGTGCCGCGCGGATGCTCCGCGCCGTCGTACTCACATGCGCCCGGCACGTCCGTGGGCGGCGGCTCGGTCAAGGGATCGAACAAGAGATAAGCGCGGGCCGGGAATTGCCCGGCCGCGCGCCGGAGCGTGCGCTTCATGCGCTCGTCGCGCACGCCCAGACTGTCGGCCGCGTCGCTGCCGAAGACGTATGCGGAGATGGTCGCGGCGTCGGCGTCGGCGGGCAGCGCACGATGTTGCTTGCGCCACAGGCGCGCACGCTCCACGCCCATGCGGTGCGCCGTGCGCTTGGTCGTCTCGTCATTAACTGCGGCCGCGAGCGTGTAGAAGCACCAGAGGTAGTCGCCGCCGTAATCCGCGAAGTTGGCGTGGTCGCGCGCGGTGCGGTAGATGAAATCCAAGCCGCGCCGGATCGCCCGCACACGATCCGTCTCGGTGAAACGCGCGCCGGGCCAGAGCGGGCGCGCGGCGACTGCTGCACGCGCCTGCGCCCGTGCCGGTCGCGCACTCACACCGCCCGCTTGCAGGCTGAAGAGTAAAACCAGACTGAGCGAAACGCCCCGCATCAGTTTCGTTGCGTTAACCGGGATTTGTTTCGTGGCCCTTCGTGTGGCTTCGTGGCCCATTTCTAAATCACGTCGGCGAAACTGCGCCGCGTCTTGGCGAACCACCAGTAGCCGCCGAGGAAGAGGGCGAGCGCGAACACGGTGAAATAGAGTAGCCCGCGCCAATCGGGCGGTGCGCCTTCGAGCAGGATGCGCCGGTAGTTGCGCACGAGCGGCGTGAACGGGTTCGCGTTGATGAACCGTTGGAAGCGCGGCGGCACGACCGATTCGGGATAGATGATCGGCGTCAGAAACATCCACGCGACGAGGACGAGACCGAGCGCCTGTCCCGTGTCGCGCAAGAACACGCCGAGCGAAGCGAAGAGCCACGCCGCGCCGAGCGTCGCCAGCAGTTGCGGCACAATCAGCACGGGCCACCACACGATGCTCGCGTGCAACTCACGATGGATGACGAGCGTCGCCGCCAACAGCACGAGCGTGCCGCACAGTTGCGTGAAGAGCGCCGCCAGCACCTGCGCGACCGGCAACGCTTCGAGCGGAAAGACGACGCGCTTGACGAGGTTCGCATGCGAGACGATCACGTCCGCCGCGCGTTGCGCGGACTCTTGAAACGTCGTCCACGGCAACAGCCCGCAGAACAGATAGAGCGCGTAGTCCCACGTCGTGCCGCGCGCCCCGAAGCGCGCCCCGAACAGCCCCGCGAAGATGAACGTGTAGATCGCGATCATCACGGCCGGCGTCAATATCGCCCACACCACGCCTAACACCGAGCCGCGATAACGCGCCGCCAACTCGCGCCGCACCAGCGACTCGATCAACTCGAACCGCCGTGGCAACTCAAACAACGGCCGCCACACCGCCCGCCTTGCTGTCTGCGCCGATAACATGCGTGCAATTCTAACCCAACCGCAATCAATGACAAGCGAGGCAAAACAGTTAAGCCAATCTGCCCCACTACGATAAGGGCAGTTTGATAAATTTCTCGGCGGCGGCGCTCACGCGCCGCACGCCGCGACATCGCGGGCTGGGTATTAACCCCGCCCTTGACCAGAGGGAACGTCGTTCCCTCTGGACTCCCATATTTTCTATTCGGCGACCCCGCAGCAAGCTGACGGGGAATTTAAGATTGAAAAATTCACACCCTTTCACCAATCAAGCTTTAACCAGATCACCATACTGCCCATACCGGAATTGCCCTGACACTATCAGCGAGCAGAGATAACTGGCAAGGAGAAGCTACTCTTTATGTAATCCCCACTTGTCACGCGCCACTTTTTTGGATAGGGTTTGCATTATGAGCAACGCACTGCGCGTCGAGGGCGTGGCGAAGCAGTATCGCATCTACGAACGGCCCATTGATCGGCTGAAGGAGTCGCTGACGCGCGGGCGCTGGCAGTGGCATCGCGAGTTCTGGGCGCTCAAAGAGATC
>JBBRYU010000017.1:0-33119 GCA_038237345.1 Pyrinomonadales bacterium | reverse complement strand
TTGTCGCAGACTATACGCTCGCTATTATTGTAGGAGTTGTTGTATTGGTTGGCTAGTTCGTTCATCGCCCAGAGCACTCGCCGGTGGACGGGCTTGAAACCGTCGCGCACGTCGGGCAGCGCGCGTACGATGATGACCGACATAGCGTAGTCGAGATACGACCGCCGCATCTCTTCTTCGATGTTGACGTAATTATGATCGAGTGTTTCCATCAACTAACCTTTCCGGTACAATGCCAAACGGGTCGCCGGCTCCGGGCCGGTGAAGTTCAACGTTAGTCGTGCGCCGCATACGCACCGCCAACTTGCGCGCAAAACCCCAACTCGGTGCGTTTCAGCCAACTGATATTCAGGGCACGAATGCAGGTGTGAAGCCTGCGCGCGAAACCCTTTTGCAGGGTCATTTTTCTGCTCAAAATTTCCTGTTTGTCCGTACTGCGCCGCAGGGAAAACCGGTCGAAGCGAAGTACGACATATTGTAGCCTGAAAGGGGCGCTTGCGCAACCGCCCATAGCGGGCGAAAGTGTTGAGTTTGCAAGGCTTTCGCGATGTTTTAAGAGGCATTTCGGACAAGTATTTACGGGCACAAAATATTGCGCCACAGGGTAGGCTGCCCGCCGGTACAGAGGGCGATGAAATCGGACGGAAAAAATAAACGCCAGCGCGAGCGTGTGCGCCTCGAATTGCCCGTGCGCGTGACGGTGCGCGAGGGGCCGGCGGAAGAGTGGACGGAGGTGACGCGCGTCCTTGACTTGACGCCGTTCGGCGCGCGCTTTAGTCTCGCGCGGCTGGTGGATCGCGGCCGGCTCGTACACTTGACATTGCCGATGCCGCGCCAGTTGCGCTGTTTCGATCACATAGAGGATCAGTATCGGGTGTGGGCGCTCGTGCGCCGCATCAGTGTCGGGCCGGCGCACGAGACAACCGGCTTGCCGCGCTTCGAGTTGGGCGTGGCGTTCGTCGGCAAGCGCCCGCCGGCGAGTTTTACGGCCAACCCGGCCACGCGCTACGAGATCGCTGCCCACACGCCGACCGAAGACCTGTGGCGCGTGAGCGAGCAGGCGCTTGTGCCGTCCGCGCCCGTGCAGCGCGAGACGCGCCTGGGCCTGCCGGTCGAGGTGATCATCGAAGTGCTGGACGAGCGCGGGCAGATCGAAATGAGCGAGCAGACCGTGACGGAGAACATCAGCCGGCGCGGCGCAGCCGTGTTCACTACGTTGACGGTCGCGCATGGTCGCCTCGTGCGCGTGCGCAGTGCGCGTTACACGTTGGCGGTGTTGGCTGTCGTGCGCGGCAGTCAGGCAGGGGCGGGTGGTATCCCTCGCCTGCATCTTGAGTTTCTTGATCGCGAATGGCCGCTGGATTTGATCACGTAGATATGACGGAGCGTAAGCGACAATTCGTCTTCCCGCGCGCCGTGTTGCTCATCGAGATCGAGCGGCACTGCGCGGCTGAGTGTTGCCGCGAGCGAAACCGCATCGGGCTGACCAAGCAAGAGGCGCAGGCTTATCACGGCTTCACCTGCGCGCGTTGCGAGCGTTGGCACGACGACGTGTTGAGCGAGCGCGACGTGCCTGACTGGTGGGAAGAGTTGGCAGTGACGGGCTTGCAGTCCGTGCGCCCGCTCGGTGCGGAGGATGGGACAGCCGGCCCGCAGGCGCGTGATCCGGGCGAGGTCGTCGCGCGTTTGAGCACGGCATGGCGCGAGAGGGACACGGACGCGCCGCGTGAAGCGGAAGCGCAGGACGGGGAGGCGCGCGGCGCGTGAGCGAGACGCGCACAGGCACTCCACGCCAAGAAGACGGAAGCGGCACGAGAGACGAGCGTGCGCCGTTCCTGCTGCCCGGTTGGATGATGGAGTTGCTACGCATAGTGCTGGGCACTCTCTTTCGTCTATTCTGGCGCATGCGCTACCTCGGCACGGAGCACATCCCGCTGACAGGCGGTCTCATCATCGCGGCCAATCATCAGACCTACATCGATCCGTTTTGGCTCTCCGTGCCGGTCAAGCGCCCGCTACGTTATCTCGCGTGGGACATGAGTTTCAATTGGCCTGTGGTGGGCACGCTGATGCGTCTGCTTGGCGCATGGCCGTTGCAAATCGAGCGCGGCGACCCGCGCGCCATTCGTCGTTCGTTGCAATGGTTGCGTGAGGGCGGCGCGCTCGTCATCTTCCCCGAAGGCGGACGGGCTTACGCGGACGGCGAGATGCACAAGTTCAAGGCGGGCGCGGCGCGCATCGCGCTCGAAGCGGGCGCGCCCGTGTTGCCGGTGACGATTCGCGGCGGGCAAACGGTCTGGCCGCGCGGCCGCCGCTGGCCGCGCTTTATAGGCCGCGTCGAGATCGTCTACCACCCGTTGCATTACATCAAGCAACTACCCGACGAGGATGCCCGCGCTTGCGCCCGCCGCGCGACCGAAGAACTCGCCCATATCATCGGCTCCGCACTTTAATGCGGCGGCGCAAATGCTTTTTACGGTTGTAAGCCCATGCGGCGCACGAGGTCGGCGTAGCGCGGGTCGCTGCGCAGATCTGCAAAACTGTAATCACTTGTAATAATTTGTAACAGACCGCTGTGCTGCTCGAAATCCTTTTCGAGCCAAGCAAACGCCTGATCCTTTTCGCCAAGTCCGGCATACACTCTGGCTAGGTCTTGTCCCGTAGCCTCGCGCCTCGCATACTTCTCTTCGAGGTCTTTCAGTATCCGCCGCGCCTCGGTTCGCCTCCCCGTAACCGCGTAGCAGTAGCCTAAGGGACTTAACCATTGACTTGCTCTCCCGGATAATTCAACCGCTTTCTGAAACTCGGCGGTCGCCTCTTCGTGACGCCGCTGTTTGAGGTACGCCGCACCGAGAAGATAGTGTGTTCCCGGAAAGTTCGGATTGAGTTCAATATTCCTCTGGCACTGTTCAATTACCGCATTGAGGTCATTCTTGAGCAGATGTATCCACGCGACATGATCGCTGATGATCGGCGAAAGCGGGTCAAGCTCCTGTGCGCGCTTGATCTCTCGCAGCGCCGCATCGAATTGCCGTTTTGTTTGAAGATAACCAGCAAACCATTGATGCGCCGTCGGGTAATTCGGGTTGAGGCTGATGGCCCGCTTGTGTTCCGCCTCAACTTCCGCCCAGCGCCACATCCGCTGATATATGAGTGCTGAGGACGTGTGCGCCTCGGAGAGCGAGTCGTCAAGTTGGAGGGCGCGGTCGGCGGCGGCTCTGGCTTTCGGCAAAGTCTCGCTGGCAGGAACGCCGGCATACTGCTCCAGCAACACATAGCAATCAGCCAGTCCAACATAACCGAGAGCGTAATTCGGGTCGCGGTCTATCGCCTGCTGAAATTCTCCGATTGCTTTTCTCAAATTGTCCGCCGTTCGCTTGTTCCAGAAATAGCGTCCTCGTAAGTAAAACTGATAGGCTTCCGCGTTCGTCGTATCGCGCTTGACGAGTCGTTGCTGCTCTTCGCCCGATAACTTCAACCTCAGCTTTTCCGTCACTTCCCGTGCAATCGCTTGCTTGACCGAAAGCGCATCCGAAACTTTGCGCTCATACTCCGCGCCCCAAAGCTGTGCGCCTGTCGCAGCGTCAACCAAATCCACCTGAACATTCAGTGTGTCGCCCGTCTGCCGCACGCGCCCCATCAACACCGCCCGCACATTCAACTCGCGCCCGACCGCTTGCGGGTCAACATCTTTACCTTTGTAACGAAAGGCTGTGGTGCGCGCGATCACTTTCAACTGTCGCAACTCGGTCAGGCTGTTAATCAATGCCTCAGAGATGCCATCCGACAGATATTCCGTGTCGCTGTTGCCGCTTGCGTTCTGAAACGGCAACACGGCGATTGATTCGATCTGTTTGGTATCGGTTGCAGCCGCGCGATGCGCGTAAGACCAGTAGCTCAAGCCCATCGCCACGAGCAGCAGGAGCGCTAACACTGCCAGCAAGCCGCGCCGATGTTGCTTGATTTCGCTAACGATGTATTCCGCGCTGGAAGTCGTTTGCGCGTTTTGACTCTCCGTGTCAGTTGCCGTTGGGCCCGCCGTCGCTTTGTCATTGTTTGTGGGCGCGGCGGTGCGTTCCAATTTCGCCGCAAACGCCAACTCTTGTTTCAGGTCGCGCAGGTCAATCAACAAGTCTGTGCTGTGTTGGTAGCGTTCTTCGCGGTTTTTTCTGAGAGCTTTGTTGACCATCCGCTCCAACTCTTCAGGCAATTCCGGCACGTATTCTGTCAGCGGCGCAGGCTCGTTTTTCAGAATCGCGGCCAGCACGTCGCTCGTCGTCTCGCCCGCAAACGGCAATCTGCCCGCCAGCATTTCATACCAGACTACGCCGAGACTGAAAATATCTGTCCGCGCATCAACAGCCAGCCCACGCGCCTGTTCCGGTGACATATAGGCCACCGTGCCCAAAATCATCCCGGGCTGCGTCTGTACTTGGGCGCGGGTCGCGGCTTCGCCGTCAAGCTGTTCGTCTCTGTGCGCGGTCAGCTTGGCCAAACCGAAATCCAGGACTTTGACCAGGCCATCGGCGCGCAGCATGATGTTCTCCGGCTTGATGTCGCGATGCACGATGCCCGCTTCGTGCGCGGCGGCGAGCGCGGCGGCGATTTGCACGGCAAGGTCGAGCGTTTCCGCCAGAGTAAGACTTTCGCGTTGCAGGCGTTCGCGCAGGGTCTCGCCGTTGACGTATTCGATGGCGATAAAATGTGTCCCGTCGAATTGGCCGATCTCGTGAATCGTGATGATGTTCGGATGATTTAGGGCGGAGACGGCTTTAGCTTCCTGCACGAACCGCTGCATCCGCTCGCGGTCGGCAGCGACTTCGACCGGCAAAACTTTCAAGGCCACGGTGCGTTCGAGTTGCGTATCCGCAGCCAGATAGACTTCGCCCATCCCGCCCGCGCCGATCCTTCGCTTGATTCGATAGCGCCCTAGTGCGCTGCCTGCCAGTAATCGTTGTTGCTCGTCTGCTGTTATCTCAACCGATCCAGCGAACGCAGGCTGTTCCAGAAAGGCATCGGCCTGCGGCTCATAAGAGATAAGTGATTCGACTTCCCGGCGCAACGCCTCATCGCCGCTGCATGCCTGAGCGAGGAAGGCAGAGCGATCTTCGGCCCTGCGCTCAAGCGCAGCCTGCACCAGCACATCTATCTCTTGCCACCGTTCGGGCGTCAATTTTGCTCCTCACTACTCAGCGCCCGGAGCAGCCATAGTTTGGCCGCGCGCCATTCTCGCTTCACCGTCACCGCCGACACCGCAAGCACTTGCGCCGTCTCTTCCACGCTCAAGCCGCCAAAGTATCTTAGCTCTACTATCCGGCTCTTTCGTTGGTCGAATACCGCCAGCTCGTTCAGCGCGTCGTCCAGCGCAATGAGTTCCGCCCCGCGCTGCTGGCCGACGTTCTCCGCCTGTTCGAGCGAGACTTTGAACGCCCTGCCCTCGCGCTTGGCGGCGTTTCGGCTGCGCGCGTGATCGACCAGAATGCGACGCATGGCCTGTGCGGCCACGGCGAAAAAGTGCGCCCGGTTTTGCCAGCGCATGTTCTTATGCTCCGCGAGTCGCAGGTACGCCTCATTTATCAGCGCAGAGGTTTGCAGTGTGTCTCCCGGACGCCTGCGGCGCAGGTAGTAGCTGGCCATGCGCCGCAGCTCCTCATAGACAAGCGGAATTAACCTGTCGAGCGCAGCTTCGTCACCAGCGCGCCATTGGATGAGCAAATCAGTGATCGTTGCTGAAGAGGACGGCACCGGAGGCTCTCCATTCCGCTATGGAGTACCGAGCTTAGAAACGCGCCAATTATACACCTGCACGAGAAGTTCCGTAGGCCCATTTCAGGAAGTCCTAACTTGTTCTTTTCACTCGTTCTCACCGTGCTCTGTCTTCCGTCTAAGGGCAGTACGAAAGAACATTCTTTCGTGCTCGTGATACTTCTCGGCAGCAAATTCCGACTTTCATTGATAGAGAGGAAGCAACTTCATTACGCCCGCCGGCTCAGCCCGGCGCACAAAGGAGACTCGAAATGAACAGGAAACGAATAGCAGTTCTGGCAGCCCTGGCCATCGCACTGGCAGTTCCAGCCCCAGCAATGGTTCCAGCAGCAGCGGCGCAAGCGACTCAAACCCGCATGCCCATCAATTTCACCATACCCGCTGGCCAATGCCCGAATCTTGATGTAACGGTTGAGGGCCGCGGCGAAGACTTCTTGGTAATCAACACCAGGATCGACAAGAATGATGTCGTCCATATAAACAGAAACGACCTCGTCACTGGAACCGCCACGGACAGCGATGGCGGGACCTATATCTTCAACTATCACAACCACGCGGGAATCGATATACCAGCTAGCGGGTTCCCCTTTCAGTTCACGACAACTGACCACTTCAATCTGAATGGCGGAGGGAAGGCTAACAGTTTGCACGTAGGGTTCGTTGCGCGTGTGACCTTCACCTCGCCCTTTGATCCTCCAGTCATTGAGTTTGTGAATATGCGAGGCAACGCGTTCTTCTGCGACCCGATCTAGCAGTTGGTGGTTGGGCGTGCCCGTTCCTTAGGGCGGAGGAGTTTTCATGAACGGCCAACGATGCAAGCTGATAGTCTTAGTGTTCGCGCTGGTCGTTGGCGGGGCCTTGTGGCTTACGCCGAAGAGTGCCGCGCACGGCGGCGACAGCATGCTGAATGACCAGTTAACTGTGGTCCTCAGCCGGCACGGGTTCACGGGCCGAATCGGCTCGACCTTAGAGCAGCGGCTGGGCCGTAGGCTCGACAACCGACTGGCCGACCTCGGCCGGCTCGCCTTCCACGACAGCCTCTTGGGCCTGAACGACGACAACTCCTGCGCGGGCTGCCACGCTGCCACCGCCGGCTTCGGTGACTCGCAGTCCATCGCCATCGGCGTCGAGAACAACAACATCGTCGGCCCCGACCGCAGGGGCCCGCGCAACCAGCGGCGTGCGCCGCTGCTGCTCAACAACGTCTTCTTCCCCGCGCTGATGTGGAACTTGCGCTTCAACGCAGTCTCCGGCAATCCCTTCGACAACAGCGCCGGCTTCCAGTTCCCGCTGCCGGAAGGCTTCGCGCTATCCGGCTTGCCCCACCTGCTCGTGGCGCAAGCCTTCATCCCGGTCACGGAGAACCCGGAGATGGCCGGCTTCGCTGCGTCAGTGCCAGCCACCCACGACGGCATCCGTGCTGAGGTGGGCGCACGCTTAAACGCCAACGCCGAGTACCGGCAACTCTTCGGTAAGATTTTCCCCGAGGTGCGCGCCGGCGCGCCCGTCACCTATGAGATGCTGGCGCAGGCCATCGCCGAGTTTGAGTTCACGCTGGTTTTCGCCGACGCTCCGCTCGATCAGTTCGCGCGCGGCCAGCAGAACGCGCTGACCGATGACGAGAAGCGGGGCGCGCTACTCTTCTTCGGTCAGGCCAACTGCGTAAGCTGCCATGCCGTCTCAGGCCAAGCCAATGAGATGTTCAGCGATTTTCAGCAGCATGTCGCCGGCATCCCGCAAATCGCCCCGGCGGTCGGCAACGTGCCCTTTGATGGCCCCGGCGCTAACGAGGACTTCGGGCTGGAGCAGGTCACGGGCAATTCCGCAGACCGTTATGCCTTCAGAACCTCGCCGCTCAGGAATCTGGCGCTGCAACCCGCCTTCTTTCATAACGGCGCTTTCGTCAGGTTGGAAGACGCGGTGCGTTATCACTTAGACGCCATCAGGTCAGCCCCGAGCTATGACCCGGCTCAGTTCGGTCTCGCCGCCGACCTGCAAGGGCTGCGGGGCCCGAGCGCGCCGGTGCTGGCGCGCATTGATCCTTTACTTGCACCGCCGGTCAACCTGGCGCACGCTGAGTTCCGCCAACTCGTCGCTTTCCTGCGCGGCGGCCTGCTCGATCCGAAAGCGAACGCGCACAACCTGCGTAAGCTCATTCCGGCTCGACTGCCCAGCGGCAGCCCGGTAGCTAACTTCCAGTAGCTGCATGGACAGTGGCTGTGAAGGTAAAGAGTAGCTAATTATTCGGGCGGCCGACGCTGAACTCGCTTGGCTGCCATTCGCCCGCACCCGCTCAATTCCGTCTATGCAAGCAGCGCATTAGCTGCAACTCCGCGGCGTGCCTTTGTCAAACCGCCGCACTTGTTTCAAATTAACCACTTCATCCAAGCTTCTGCATATAGCCTTCCCACTGCTCTTTCATCTCGGCTAGAAACTTGGCGAACTCCGGGTCCTTTCGGATCGGGTCGAGGAACGGGTCGCGCGCAAAGAGCGGGTAGCAGGGAAAGCCCTCTTTGACCGTCACGCGCAACCACTTCAAGGCTTCTTCGTTCTTGCCGCCCAGCGCGTAGATGCGGGCGATGTTGTAAGTGTAGTGATGAAAGCCGCGGTTTTTTCGCAGCCTTTCGAGAAACGCCGGGACTGCCGCTTGCGCCTCCCCGTGTTTTCCCTGCAAAGCCAGTAATAATAGCCGGTGAGTTCGCGCAACGTCAGAGTCGGGATTCTTTTGATACTCCTGTTCGACGAGCGGTTCAGCCTCCTTCACCATTCCCTTTTCCAAGTAATATCTGAGGTCGACTCCGCGATTGAAAAATCTTTTATTTAATTCTAAAGCATCATCGGGTCTGGCTTGTTGAAAATATTCACCGACATATCCGCCTTTGGTCGCGTCGTTGTTCGGGTCAACTTTCAGGGCAAGTTCAAATTCTTCGGCTGCCTGCTGTTCCAATCCGATGTGGTTGTAGAGGTCACCTAATTCCGAATGTGCTACGTTGGGGGCGAGTTCTTGCGCCAGACGCAATTCGCGGATGGCAGTTTCAATCTGCCATCCTTCATATTGGCTGAACGCGATGAAATAACGCGCTGCATGAACTTCCGCCAGTTGCGGGTTGAGCCTTTCCGCGATGGCAAGTTCCCGTTTGGACTGTTCAATCAGCGCGGGATTTTCTTCCTGAAACACAGCTATCCGAGCATACGTGTAGCCAAGCTGCGCGTGCGCCAGCGCATAATTCGGATCAAGCTCAATCGCTTTCTTGAAGAGGTCAACCGCCAAGTCGGACTCTGACCGAGTGTTAAGCTCGGGACGAATATTAGCGAAGTGATACATCGCCTTCGCATAATAATCGTAGGCTTCAGGGCTTGAAGTATTTCGTTTGGCAATCCGCGCTGCTTCCGCTTCGCTCAGCTTCAGACGTAGCCGCGCCGCTATCTGCCGCGAAACTTCATCCTGCATAGCGAAGATGTCATTAAAACTCAAGTTGAAGGTATCAGCCCACAGCGATGAGCCGTCGCTCACCTTGAGCAGATTGACGCTGACCCGCAGGCGGTCGCCGGAACGCTGAACCGTGCCATCAAGCACGGAATCAACCTTCTGCTCGCGGGCCGCTTCCAACGAGTCAATTTCAAGGTTGACATACTTGCGGACGGCACTCGTTGGGCGCACGGTCAGCGCGCCAATCTGACTTATTCTGGCAATAATGGAATCAGCAATGCCCAATCCCAAATATTGGTCATTGGCTTCCGGGTTAAGCGATCTGAGGGGCAGCACGGCGATTGATGCAACCTGATTTTTCTCGCCTGTCGGCGCGCGAAAATAGTTGAAGGAAACGACGGCGATTGTTGCTGTCAGCAACACTATCAGCACAACCGACGCGGCAAGTTTGTGGCGTTTGATTTCTGTAACGAGATACTCCGCGCTTGAGATGTTTGAAGTCCCGCCTGTAAGCGGCAAGCTGTTTGAAGTTAGAGTTTCGTTTTGCGGCGACAAGTTTTCGTCGGTTGAATGGAAGCCACTTAAAGTCGGGACGCCAAACTTTTCGGCCGCGGCGGAGCGTTCCGTTTCCAGCTCCAAACGCTTTTGCAAACTCTTCAAATCAACGAGCAAATCCTGCGCCGTTTGATAACGCTCGGCCGCGTTTTTCAGCAAAGACTTTTGCACAATCGGTTGCAGTTCGCCGGGTATTTTCGCTAAAGGCGGTTCATCGCGGAGAATCGCGGAAATCGTTTCCGCGTCCGTTTCGCGGGCGAAGGGCAACTGTCCGCACGACATCTCGTAAAGCATCGCGCCGAAACTAAAAATATCCGTCCTTGCGTCGAGTCTTTTTCCGCGCACTTGTTCGGGCGACATAAAGGGAACTGTCCCCATAATCGCGCCCGATTTGCTTAACAGTTCGGCGGTGGCAGCTTTGCTTTGCGCGGCGAGATTTTCCGCCGCGAATTTTGCCAAGCCGAAGTCAAGCACTTTTGCCTGTCCTTTGTTGTTGACGATGATGTTCGCGGGTTTGATGTCGCGGTGAATGATGTGTGCTGCGTGTGCTTCTGCCAAAGCGTCGGCGACTTGCACGGCAATGTTAAGAACTTCGCGCAGATTCATCTTCTCGCGTTTGAGTTTATCCGCCAGCGTTTCGCCTTCGACGTATTGCATCACGATAAAACAGCAACCGTCCGCTTCCGAGATTTCGTGAATCGCGCAGATGTGCGGATGGTCGAGCGTGGCCGCCGCCCGCGCTTCGCGCCACAAACGCTGGTTGGCTTCTCGATTGGAAACAGACGCGGCGGGCAGAACTTTTAAAGCCACGCGCCGATTGAGGCGTGTGTCGGCGGCGAGATAAACTTCGCCCATCCCGCCCGCGCCGATCTGTTCGATAATTTCGTAATGACCGAGACAATGACCTTTGCCGAAAACGCTTTTTTTAATCGTCGCTGCTTCGGCCAGTTCGCCGACGAGCGGCTTGGCCATAAAACTTTCAGCGTGGTCAAACGAAGATAATAGCGATTCGACTTCGCGGCGCACGGTTTCATCGTCGGCGCATACTTCGTTGAGAAATTCCGAACGCTCTGCGGGCTTGTGTCGCAGAGCGGCATCAAATACCTCTTTCACCTGTGCCCATTTTTCGTTTGCCATCTTTTTTAGTCCCAAGTCTCAAGTTGGTTTGAAATTTTCAGTCCAGACTCTGTAATTCAAAATGACTTGGGACATTGGACTTGGGACTTGGGACTTTCTATCTCGTCAATTCACGATGTAGCCAAGCCCGCGCCATATTCCAATCACGCGCGACGGTCGCCCGCGAGATTTTCAACGCATCCGCCGCCGCTTCCAGACTCAGACCGCTAAAATAACGGAGTTCGACGAGGCGGACTTGTTGCTCGTCAATCTGCGCCAGACGATTTAACGCCTCGTCCAGCGCAATTAAATCAATGTTCTGCTCGTCAACCGTAATCAGCAGCGCCTCTTCCAGCGGCACTCTCACCGCAGCGCCGCCGCGTTTTCCCCGATGTTTGGCGCGGGCGTGGTCAACTAAGATATGGCGCATCACCTGAGCGGCGACGGCAAAAAACTGCGTCCGGCCCTGCCAACGGATGTCGGTTTGGTCAACCAGACGGAGGTAGGCTTCGTGAATCAGCGCGGTCGTTTGCAGTGTGTGGCAGCGGCGTTCGTTTCTTAAATAGCGGGCGGCTTGTTTGTGCAGTTCCGAATAAACGAGCGGCAGCAATTCATCAAACGCGCTGCGGTTGCCGTCGCCCCATGCGCGCAACAACTCGGTTACTCTATGAGATTGATTCATGCCAACCTCGCCCCGAGTTCTTGAAGTCATGTGCGAAAATATGCCCGCCGCAACGGCAAGTCAATCTTTTTCGGGGCGCAGCAGCGAAAACCTTTGAGACGGTTTTCGCTTTTTTGTCGCCCTCTATAGATGAAGGCGCAAAATACGCCCGCGCGAAAACCCCATCTCAACTCGGCGGCTGTCGTAAAACCGGTGCTGCGACAGGTTCAACCAATGCCTAAGCTTTAGCACCACACGCAAACATAGGAGAGATGACGATGAACGCAAGAACCAGAAAACTCATGACGCTCGTAGCCCTCGTGTTGACCTTTTGTTTGTTCTCCCTCGAACAAACAGCATCAGCGCAATCACCACACAACAATCCCTGGATAGGGATGCGGGCGGCGGGCGAAAGCGCGAAACAATCACCCTTAGCGCAATCAGCGAAGAGCAAGTGCAAACAAGCCAAAGGCGAGTTTATTGACGTTCTCACCAGCCTCGGCACGACAGGAACAATCACAAATGGGGGAATCCTCAACGGCACGACGGAAACGGTCTACAACCCTGCTTTTGTCTTTACCCCTAACACTGACTTTACCGTTGTCTCCTACATTGGCGACTTGACCATCACAACTCATCAAGGCGAGTTGAAGACCAGCAATGTGTACATTTACAACTTTGCCTCCGGTCTATTCACTGCCATGGGGCGCATCAATCCCGACACCAGCACCGGGAGGTTCGCCGGAGCGACGGGTGTGCTTTACATCAATGGTAACACCATCGGTGTATTTCCCGATCAATCTTACCCATCGAACATTGCGGGTGAAATCTGTTTCGCCAACGAGTAGGGCTGGCCATACGCTCAGCAGATGCGCGCCGGTGCCTCCCGGCAACGCAAGCATTAAGGGCGCAGGGCGCGCAGCAAATCAAGCGCGCTGCGGCCCTCGCCCTTTCACCTTGCTTCAGGGGCGCGCTACGACAAGGGGTTGCGCCTCAAGCTCGCGGCGATAATAGAGACGTGGCTGCTGGGCGACGCGCTTCGTCAAATCCATGCCGCGTTCCTCACCCTCGACGAACGAGAGATCGCGCGCTTGTTTCAGCTTCTCGATCTGCATCGCGGGCACACGCTTCGCGGCGTAGTCGAACCACTCGCGCGCCAGCACTGCGCCGTCTTTCGGTTCAGCATCCGCCAACGCCTGCTTCAACCCTTCTTCAACAAGCGCATAGGTCAGTAAGCCGTGCCCGACCTGCGCCGCCTCCTGCGCCGCTTGAAAACTCAGCGCGGCCGTTAAGATGTACATGCCTTTCTCGTAGGCTAACTGCGCGAGACCTTTCGAGTTCATCGGCCCGCGGCGCTTCTCTTCGGCATCCAACGCCTGCCCGGAGTTGCAGGCATCAAGCACGAACATAAGTTGCGCGGCGTTCACGCCCTCGAAGGCCGCTTCGAGTTCTGTGTCCGAGACGCTGTGCGCGAGAATACTTTGCAGCGCGTCGGCCGTGAGCTTGGTGCGACTGCCCGTGTAACCGAGGTCGTGCGGGATGAGATAGAACTGATTAGCCTGCGCCGTGCCGTGCCCGGCGAAATAGACGATGACTTCGTCTTCGGGCTGCGTCTCGGCGGCGAGTTTCGCGAGCGCGGCCATGATATTGGCTTTCGTCGCCTCGCGGTCGAGCAGCGTGCTGACTTGGACGTGCGCGAAGCCGCCCAACTTCGTCTGCTGCCGCTCGACCTCCGTGCCGAACTCGCGCGCGTCCGGCACGGCATAGCGCAAGTTGTACTGCGTGTTCGCGTACTCGTTAATGCCGATAGCGAGTACGTAGGCCGTGCCCGCGCGTTTGAGTGTGTCCGCGCCGATGACGGCTAAGTTGGCGTCGCGGCTCTTCACGTTGTCGCGGTTGAAGGCGTAAGCCGTCAGCCGGTTTGCGCCGGCGACGAGCGGCAGCGTTGTCTCGACCACAACGTTCGGTTGGCCTTGCAGCACATCGCCGTGCCAGACCTTGACCAGCGAGCCATTGCGGAACAGGCGCAAGTCGCGCGCCCCGCTACTCAGCTTGTGCGTTGCATCGGGCAGGGCGTCGCGCACCTCGATCTTAAGCTTAACGTCGCGCGTCGCGATGGGCGCGCCGCCCACGTTCGCGTCCATGAGCGAAACCGTCACCTGCGGTTGGCGGCGATCTTTGTCGGCGAAGTTCTGCGCCGCGTGCGGCCGTTTGCCGTTGACGAGATCGGCGAGTATGCCGGGATAGAAGAACTCGTTGAAGAACCATTCGATGGGCGCGACGTTGAACGTGTTCTCGTCGTAGCGCCAGAGGACTTGATTCCAAGCCTTGGGCGAGCCGTCGAAGAAGCCGTCGGGCGTGGCGACGAGCCATTCGTCGCCGTCGTAAAGCGAGACGAGCGTGGCGAGTTGTTTCCCCTGTCGCGTGTCCCAGAGCAAGGTGCTGCCGTCGTTGCTCGCAGAGGCAAGCAAGGTGCTGTCGGGATTGAAGGCGAGCGAGTTGATCTCGGCCGTGTGCCCGTTGAGCGTCTGTAACTCACGCCCTGCGCTCACGTCCCACAGCTTGATCGTGTTGTCGCCTGCGGCAGACGCAAGCAGACGACCGTCGGGGCTGAACGCGATAACTTTAACTTCGCTGGCGTGACCCGCGAGCGAACTCAACTCGCGCCCCGTCGCGGCGTCGTAAAGTTTGAGCGTGCCTGCGGTCGTCGTCTGCCCTATCTGCTTGAGCACTTGTTGCTGGAGTGCAGCCGCGTTTGCCTTAGCGGCTTTAGGATTGCTCATGGCTCCGCTCATCTGGCCCATAATGGCTGCCATGTCGAAGCCGCCTTTGCTCTCTTTGCCGCCGAGGGCGACGAAGCGGCCGTCCGCGCTGAAGGCGACGGTGGATAGCTCGGCCTGACTCCCGCCGGACATCCCGCCCATGCCGGGTATCTGCCCGATGTTTGGCATTTGCATATTGGGCATGCCGGGGATGTTGGGCATGTTGGGTAAGCCATACGGATTGGCGGCGGGGGGCGGCGCGGGCGGTGCGCCGATGACGCCGACTTGCGCGCCCGTCTTCACGTCCCAGAGCGTGACGGTCGGGCTGTTGTGTGTGAGGACGGCGATGGCGCGGCCGTCGGGACTGAAGCGCGCGTCTTTAATGCGCGTGGGCAGGTAAGAGTTGCCGCTGGGCACGCTGATGGTGCGTACCTCGCTCCCGGTCTGCGTGTCCCACAGTTTGATCTGATTCGCCAGCGTGTCACTGCGGCGGCCGCTCGCTTTAGCCAGCGCGTCGTTGTAAACCTGCATAGGCGCGGCCGGATTTTTGCTCATGTTCTTGAGCATCTCTTTCTGCGCCTTCTCCATTGCTTTCTTGTCGATCTGCGGCGGCTCATCGGCTTGGCTGTTATCTCCGATCTCGTTGTAACTGGTCGCGAGCAGGCGGCCGTCGGGACTGAAGGCTGGCGGTTGCACGGCGAACTGCGCGCCGCGCCGCGTTGTGGGTTGGGTGGCTTTGAGTGAGGGCGGCCCGGCAGCGTCCGCCGGCAAGAGTGTGAAGAGACGGCGTTGCGTGTTCGTGTCGTAGAGCGTGACGGGGCTATCGCCGATTGTAATGGCTGCGAGCAGACGGCCGTCGCGGCTCATCAGCCCGAACGGTTCAGCGTCCTTGACAGCGCGCACACCCCGCCCGGCCGTCAAATCCCAGATCGTCCGCGCGCCGGAGACGAGGCGCGTGCCGTCCGCGCTGAACGCGACGCCGACGGCGAAGTTGCTATGACCAGCGAGGGTCTGCGTCGTGCGCCCGCTCTCGATCTCGCGTATGTTGATCGCGCCGTTGAAGCCGGCCGCGGCTAAGAATTTTTCATCCGCGCTGAACGCGAACGCGGCGAAGAGTCCTTGCAGGTCTGCTTGGCCCGGCATCTTATCCATTGTAAACGTCTGCCGCTCAGCGCTCATTGCCACGTCATAAACTTTGACGGTCTGCGCGGCGCTGAGCGCGAGCCAGCGCCCGCCGGGGCTGAAGCCAAGTTGTCCAAGGTTGGCGCGATTACCCTCCGCCAGCACACGCGCCTTGCCACCTGCGCTCAAGTCCCACAGTTTGAGCTTCGTGCCCGCGCCGCTGCCCTCCGCGACCACGCACGCGCCCAGCACGCGCGCGTCCGGCGTGAGCGCGAGCGTTGTCTGCTCGCAGTCCGCGAAGTCATCCGGCACGTTGACAGAACGCACGTCGCGCCCGCTGGCTATGTCGTAAAGCTTAACCGTGCGCTTCTGCCGGGCGTCACCGGTCAGTAAGGCCAACTGTTTGCCGTCAGCGCTGAGCGCGAGACCCCCGCCGCCGCCGGTCAGGCTACTGAACGCGAAGCCCTGTAGGCTCGCCAAATCGAGCGGCGTCTGCCGCAACACCTGTCCACTCGTCATGTCCCATGCGCGGACGGCGTCGCTGAACGCGACCAGTTCGCGCGCGTCCGCACTGAAGGCGAGCGCGATGACACCGATCAAAGATGCGTTCTCAACTCCGGGCGACAGCGCGTGCAGCCTGCGCCCGTTGCTCGTGTCCCAGACGGTGATGGCGTTGTCGCGCCCGCCGGCCGCGAGCAGACGGCCGTCGCGGCTGAAGGCGATGGCGGAGACGCCCGTTAAGCTTACGCCGAAGAGTCCACCCCCGCTGCCGCCGCCGATGGCCAGCGTACGCAGTTCACGTCCCGTAGCCACGTCCCACAGTTTGACCTGATTACTGTTGAACGTGGTCGTGGCGAGCAATTTACCGTCGGGGCTATAGGTCAGTCCGTTCGCGCCGCCGAACGGATAGCCGGTTTGCAAGACCAACTCGGGCCGGGTCGTCGTCGTCGTGCCATTGTTTGCTCCGGTCTGGATCGGCTGCGGCTGCGCCAGTTGCGCCGGCAACCCGATGCCGCGTCCGCCGCCGCCCTGTTGTGCGTAGCTCGCACTTGATATTCCGAGTGTCGCGCACAGGCATAGCGTCTGCGCCACAGCGAACATGCCACGCGGCACAGGCCGCATGCGAATAAACTTCCTTGGCATAATGAAATGTCCTTGCGCTGGATCGAAGGGCTGGATTAAATACCGGGAGAGACACGCCGCGCGTAATCTAACGGCGCGCTCGTGCGATGTCAAACAAACGCTTCAGAGCGCGAGCACGCGCATCATCGCGTCGTGGACGAGACCATTGCTGGCCATGATGGGCGGGGCGTAGAAGTTGGCGGGCGTGCCGTCATAACGCGACACGCGCCCGCCCGCTTCCGTGATGATGACGCTCGCTGCGGCCACGTCCCACGGCTGCAAGCCCTCCTCCCAAAAGCCCTCGAAGCGGCCGCAGGCAACGTAAGCGAGATCGAGCGCGGCCGCGCCGTCGCGGCGGACGCCTTGTGAGTGCATGATGAAGTTAGTGAAGTGCCGCGCGAAGTCGCCGCGGGCGCGCACGTCGTAGGGGAAGCCGGTGCAGAGCAGCGCGCGGTTTAAGTCCTCCACCTCGGAGACGCGGATCGCGCGGCCATTCAACGTCGCGCCCGCGCCGCGCTCGGCGGCGAACAACTCGTCGCGGCTCGGATCGTAGACGACGCCGGCGATCAATTCGTCTTTGTACGCGAGACCGATGGAGACGCAGAAGCACGGATAGCCGTGCGCGTAGTTGGTCGTGCCGTCGAGCGGATCGATGATCCACTTGTAATCATTCGTCTGCGCATCGCGCACGGACGCGCCCGATTCTTCGGCGAGGATCGCGTGGCGCGGGTAATAGCTGCGGATGCGCTCGACGATCAAACGCTCGGACGCGAGATCGGCCTCGGTGACGAGATCGATCTCGCCCTTATCATGCACTTGCAGCGATGCGCGTCCGAAGCGTTCGGCGAGAATGCGGCCGGCGTCGCGGGCCGTCTGGATAGCGAAGTCGAGCAAGTTGATCCCTTCGTGTGCGCTGTTGAATTAGTGCGGTGAATTTATCGGCACTGTCTTTACGTGGTCTTCGGCTCCGGCACTTGTAAATCCCGACAAATTTTACGGGCGAGATAGTCGTTGATCTCGCGATGTCTTGGTACGGCCGACGATTTCTGGGCGGCGCGATTAACGTAGACAGTGTGGCTGCCGCCTTCGCGCATAAACTCGCAGCCGTGCGATTCAAGATGACGGATAAAGTCTTTGCGCTTCATGCCGCGGACAAACGCACCGGCTCGCGGATCACATCCTGACCTTGAAGCTGTTCCTCGCTGAGCGCGCGATTCGCTTCGAGCACGAGTTGGATGGCTTCTGCCAGATTAGCCCGTGTCTCTTCAAGCGTCGCACCCTGTGTGTTAGCGCCGGGCAACTCTTCGACAAAGCCGATATAACCTTCCGGCACTTTCTGGAAAATTTTCGTTAGTTGCAAATTCATAAACACCTCTATCACTAAGCCAGAATCGGCACGACTGTTGTTTGAATCGGCTGCCCCGTGACCTCCGCCGTGCCGTCGCCGATGTACATGTCAATCTCGGAGCGAACGCCGAAGTTGCCTTCGAGGTAGATGCCCGGCTCGATGGAGAAACAGGTGTTGGGGATCAGGCGGCGCGAGTCGCGCGTCTCAAGGTTGTCTATGTTTGCGCCGTTGCCGTGTACCTCTTCGCCGATGGAATGGCCCGTGCGATGAAGGAACTGCGCGCCGTAGCCCGCGTCCACGATCACCTTGCGGCACACGTCGTCCACTTCCGCGCCGGCAATCTCACGCCCCGCCTGCACGCTCTCATGCACGAACGCAATCGCCGCATCGCGCCCCGCGCGCACGATCTGAAAGATGCGCTCGTTCTCCGCCGGCACGCGCTCGCCGATATAACCCGTCCACGTCTGATCGGCGTAGACCGCCTCCGGCTGCTCCAACTTCGCCCACACGTCGAACAGGATGAAGTCGCCGCGCTTGACCGGCGCATGCACGTCTGCGGTCGGGCCGTAATGCGGGTTCGCGCTGTTGGCGTTGACGGAGACGATGGGGTGGTCGCCGTCGCACGTCATGTTCTCGTCTTCGTAACGCTGCACCATGAACTGCTGGATGTCGTACTCGGTCGTCGGCACGTTCGCGCGGATGCGGCGCGCGACTTCGGCGAAGGCCTCTTGAATGATCTGGTGAATGTTGTGCGCGGCCACATCATGCGTGCGTTTCTGCTCCGGTGTCCAGACGGCCTCGAACACTTGCACGAGATCGGCGCTCGTCACCGGCTCGACGCCGAAACTACGTATCAACTCGATCATGCCCGCATCCACACGCGACAGATAGGGAATCGCGTTCTCCGGCGAATACTGCATTGCCACGCGCGGCGATTGCTTACCGTTACGCGCGCCGCCGTTCGGCGCGCCCGCGCTCTGCCCCGTCAACGCCTCGCGCAGTGCCGCATGCAGTTGTTGCCACGGCAGGTACACGATCTTGCGACCGGGCAGCGTGTCCAACTTCTCGCGCTCAATCGCGTGGACGATCTTCACCGGCTCGCCCGCCGCGGGCACGTAATAGCACCAACGGCGCGACGTGATGTTGTGCAGGTGCAATTGCAGGATGCGATAAGCGAGCGGGTCGCTCTTACGAAAATCGTAGAAGAGCCAGCCCTCGAGATTCGCCTCGCGCAATGCCGCTTGAATCGCCGCCACGCGCGCGGCCGGATCGATATGATTATTCTCTACCATGACATTCCTCTCCAATTGATGCACGAAGTTCTTTGCGTCTTCTTCGCGTCTTTGCGTGAGGCTTATTCTCGCGTAACAAAGAGTCTCATGCAAAGACGCAATGCTAAGATCGCAAAAGGACGCGCTGATTTACCTGTGCGCGGCTGCACTCGCTTGCGGCGCAGAGAGTCGCCGCGCGGCGCTACGCAGAATCTCCTGCACTTGGTTGTCCCAATAAGGCCATGTGTGCCCGCCGGGCAACTCGCGAAACTCGTGCGGGATTTTGCGTTTGAGCAGTAGCTCGTCAAGCGCGCGGTTCGAGTTGAATAGAAAATCTTCCGTGCCACAGTCGAGATAGAGGAACGGAAGCTGCGCGATGCGCTCCGGCGACAGGTCGTTGAACAGCTTGAAGAGATCGTTCGTCGGGCGCACGGGATTATCCATTGCGCCATAGACGCGTGCGATAGATGGTTTGACGAACGACAACACCTCCTTATTGTTCGGGTCCCACGTCGGTGCGCCGTGCGCCCCGCTCATCGAGGCGGCGAAGCTGAACTTGTCCGGATGTTTCACACCAAACTTCAACGCGCCGTAGCCGCCCATCGAGAGACCGGCGACGGCGCGGCCCGCGCGGGTGCTGAGTGTGCGATAACGCCGCTCCACATCCGGCAGCAACTCCTGCACGATGTAGCTCTCGTATTTCTCGTTCGGCACAGTCGCGCTGTCAGTGTACCAGCCGTCGTGGCCTTCGGGCGTCACAATGATGATGCGGTACTGCGCGGCGTGTTGCGCCAGATGAGCGCGACTCGACACCCAATCATCATGACTGCCGCTCAACCCGTGCAGCAGATATAAGACCGGATAGCGCGTCGTGCGCGCAGTTGGTGCGTCATAATCAGACGGCAACACGACGTTGTAGGGCAACGCCTGCCCGACGAGTTTGCTCTCGAAGTTGACCGCTTCGACGCGCGCGGGTGCGCCCGTCTGCCCGTAGGCGGCGAGCGGCAGCAGGAGGAACGCGCAGAGTAAGAATAGTTGGCGTGTGCGTCTTATCGTTTGTTGGTTAGTAGATATCATGATTCATCATGCGGGGCTGGCCGGTTTACGTCGCTGCGGCCGGCGTGTTCGCTCTGGCTTGTTCTTCCGCCTGCTTGCGCGCAAGTCCGGCGCGCCCGTCATAGCGCAGGAACGCGGGCAGCGCGAGCGCGAGCAACCCTGAGCCGATAACGCAGAGTACGCCGCCGGAGACGACCGACGTGCGTATGCTGAAGAGACTCGCGACGAGACCGGATTCCGCGTTGCCGAGCATCGGGCCGGTAGTGTAGCTCACCAGTTCGATGCCTGCGAGCCGGCCGCGCAAGTGATCCGGGATCGTCTGATTCCAGATCGTCATGCGGAACAGCCCGCTCAACATGTCTGCTGCGCCCGCGCCTGCGAGCCACAAAAGCGCGAGCCAAAGACGGCCGGCAAAGCCGAAGCCGATGATCGCCATCCCCCAACACGCGGCGGCCAGCGCGACGGCGCGGCCGTGCCGATGCACGCGCTTCGTCCAGCCCGACGTGAGCGTCGCGCACAACGCGCCGACCGCCGGGCTGGCATAGAGCAAGCCGACGGACGAGCCGCCGTAACTCTCGGCGATAGCAGGAAACAAAGCCATCGGCATACCGAAGAACATCGCGTTGATGTCAATCAGATAAGTGCCCAGTAACTCGGGCCGGCTGCGCGCGTAACGCAAGCCTTCTACGACCGACTTGATACTCGGTCGCTCCGCGTCCGGCGGCGGCGGCACGGCTTGCATCAACCAGAGCGCGCTGAGCGAGACGACGAACGTCGCGAGATCAACCGAGTATGCGATGGCCGGGCCGAACGTGACGACGAGCAAGCCGCCGAGCGCGGGGCCGCCGATCAGACCGATGCTCCCGCGCAGCGAGTTGAGTGCGGCCACCGCCGGCAACTGCTCCGGCTTGACGAGACGCGGCGCAAGCGCTTCGAGCGACGGCCGCTGCAAGCCGTTGAGCGCGGCGAACAGCGCGGCGAAGACATAAAGCACCCACACGTGCGGGTGCGCGAGCCGCGCATTGATGATGAGCATGAACGTGCCGCAAGCCATCGCGCCTTCGGTGAGCCGCACCATGCGCCGCCGATCCATGTAGTCGGCGAACGCACCGCCCACGAACGCCATCAACAAAATCGGCACGAACTCCACAACGCCAAGTAGACCAACTGCGAGTGACGAGCGTGTCAATTGATACATCTGCCACGGCAGCGCCACGAACGTCATCATCGAGCCGAAGAACGAAACGAACTGCCCCGTGTAAAGCAGCCGGTACTCGCGCGACGCGCGCAACGGCGTGAGATCGACGGCCAGCGAACGCCAGGCGTTGCCGGTGCGCTTGTTGTCGGCCGGCGGTTCAGGTTCAGTCCCGCTCGCGCCTGCGTGTGCCGCCGGGTCAGGCGTCAGATGTGGTGCTGTTGTCAGCGGCTGGTCAGGCAAGGGTGTCGGGAGGGGCGGTTGACTCATTCGCTCTGTGCATCCAGCATCGGCACGTTGATGCCTTTTGTGCGCGCGGTCTCTTCAGCTTCCTCGTAGCCCGCGTCCACGTGGCGCGCGACGCCGAGACCGGGATCGTTGGTGAGCACGCGGTTCAAACGACGCGCGGCTTCGGCCGTGCCGTCGGCGACGGAGACCTGACCGGCGTGCAGCGAGTAACCGATACCGACGCCGCCGCCGTGATGAAACGAGACCCACGACGCGCCGCTCGCGGTGTTCAAGAGCGCGTTCAAGATGGGCCAGTCGGCGACCGCATCCGAGCCGTCCTTCATCGCTTCCGTCTCGCGGAAGGGCGAGGCGACCGAGCCGGTGTCGAGATGATCGCGCCCGATGGCGATGGGCGCTTGCAAATCGCCGCGCTTGACCAACTCATTGATCGCTTCGCCCATCTCGGCGCGCTCGCCATAGCCGAGCCAGCAGATACGCGCGGGCAGACCTTGAAACGGCACGCGCTCGCGCGCAAGGCGCAGCCAGCGACTCAAGGTTGCATCTTGGGGAAATAGTTCGAGCGCGAGATCGTCAGTGCGGCGGATGTCGTTGGCGTCGCCGGAGAGCGCGACCCAGCGAAAGGGGCCTTTGCCCGCGCAGAAGAGCGGGCGGATGTATTCGGGCACGAAGCCGGGGATGTCGAAGGCGTCGGTGCAGCCTGCATCGAACGCGAACTTGCGGATGTTGTTGCCGTAGTCGAACGCGACCGCGCCCGCGCGCTGCAACGCGAGCATCGCTTCGACGTGCTGCGCCATCGAGTGCGTTGAGCGTTCGACGTAGCCTTGCGGATCTCGCTCGCGCAATTCGGCCGCCGCTTCTAAACTCAAACCGGCAGGCACATAGCCGGCGAGCGGATCATGCGCGCTCGTCTGATCCGTCACCGCATCGATCTGCACGCCGCGGCGCACCAGCTCAGGCAAAACTTCGGCGCAGTTGCCGACGAGACCGACGGAGAGCGCGCGCCCTTGCTCGCGGGCGTCGGCGCAGATGTGCAACGCTTCGTCCAAATCAAAAGCGATGCGGTCGCAGTAGCGCGTGTTGATGCGCCGCTCGATGCGCGTGTGGTCAACGTCTATGCCGAGAAAGACTGCGCCGTTCATCGTCGCCGCGAGCGGCTGCGCGCCGCCCATCCCACCCATGCCGCCGGAGACGATGAGCTTGCCTCTAAGGTCGCCGCCAAAGTGTCTGTCGGCCATCGCGGCGAACGTCTCGAACGTGCCTTGCACGATCCCTTGCGTGCCAATGTAAATCCAACTGCCGGCAGTCATCTGCCCGTACATCATCAAGCCGCGCCGTTCGAGTTCGTGGAACTGCTCCCAATTGGCCCACGCGCCGACCAGATTGGAATTTGCGATCAGCACGCGCGGCGCATACTCGTGCGTGCGAAAGACCGCGACGGGCTTGCCCGATTGCACGAGCAGCGTCTCGTCGTTGGCGAGTTGCTGCAACTCACGCACGATTGCGTCGAACGCGGCCCAGTTGCGCGCCGCCTTGCCGCGCCCGCCGTACACCACCAAGTCTTCGGGCCGCTCGGCCACGTCCGGGTCGAGGTTATTCATCAGGCAACGCAACGCCGCCTCTTGATGCCAGCCCTTGCAGTTCAATTGCGCCCCACGCGGCGCACGCACGACTCTGCTTGTCATAGTCTATATAGAGGGCTGCTTGCTACTCGCCCGCCAGCCACTTGAACCAGCCGCCCTCTTCGCGTTTGGTCAACTGTTCCAACTCGCCCGCGTCGAGCCAGACGCCGTGACAACTCGGACAGCGTTCAACCTTGAGACCCTCGTGCTCGATCTCTGTCAGCACGGTGGCGCAGCGCGGGCACTTCGGCGCGGCCGCCGCCGCCGCTTCCGCCGCCAGCTCCGCGCGCAGCTTATCCAGCCCCTCTTGATCCTTGCGTCTGATGTACTCTTCTTCCAACGCCTTCCGGCGATCATCAAAAGCTTCCGCCATGCCTTATCGCTCCTTCATGTAACGCCGCCCTTGGCGCGGCCTCGTCTGTGCTTACTTGGGACGCTACATGTAATAGCAGAAAATGACGGCGCAGTGCCACCGATGGCAGAGCCAAAGGTGAGCCGGGCTGAGCAATAACTCATGCACCCCGCAACTCTAACCCCTGCCCGCCGCAGACGCTTGCGTCTCGTGCGATGAGTGCTTATGCTCGCGCCTGCCCGGAGCTTAGTTAAACGCCGACGCTGACGACGAAGGAGTGGCATGGCACTGTCTACGCGCGCACGCATCCTGTTTGTGGCCGTAATCATCTTGCTCGCGCTCGCCGCGCTCGTGTGGTGGCTGAGCGTCCGTTCGCCCACGACCCCCGTCACGCCCGTCGCACTGCCCAACGCGAGCAACGTGCCCGCCGAGAACGTCAATAGCGCCATACCAACCACACCGACGCCTGCTACGTCGACGCCCACGCCGGCCGCAAATGCGAACGCCGCCGCGCCCCAGTCAGCCAACACGCCCGCGCCGACACCGCCGCCCGACAAGACGACCGAGCCGTCCGCCACCGCGCCGCCGCAAACTGTGCCGTCGGGCGCAAACGAGCTGTTGATTCCCGTCGCGGGCGTGCGCCCCGAACAGTTGCGCGATACGTTCGCCGACGCGCGCTCCGAAGGGCGCGTGCATGACGCGATTGACATCATGTCGCCGTGCGGCACGCCTGTCGTCGCCGCGACCGACGGTCTCATCGTCAAATTTTTCCAGAGCGTGCGCGGCGGCACGACCATCTACGAGCGCAGCACTGACGACAAGACGATCTACTACTACGCGCACCTGCAACGCTACGCTGACGGCCTCAGTGAGAATCAAACCGTCCGGCGCGGCCAGACCATCGCCTACGTCGGCGACACGGGCAACGCCGGCCCCGGCAACTGCCACCTGCACTTCGCCATCTGGCTCACCACTGATCCCAAACGCTACTGGGACGGCCAGAACGTCAATCCATATCCGTTGCTTAGAGGTCAGAGGTCAGAGGTCGGAGGTCAGTAAGAGCAGTTTTGGCTTTCGCTGATCTCTAGCCTCTGACCTCTGTTGTCTTTTCGTGCCTGCCGTTCGTTTATGGTGCAAGGCGATAATGTGATCCAGCGCGGAAAGCAGGGAAAACTGCGGGCGCGAGGGCGTTCGCCGAGACGGTATGACTGTTGCTCTTTATACTCGTCTGAATCGGCTCTCCCACATTCACAGAGTAAGCGAAGGAGCAGAAAGCATGAAGAAGATTGAGCGCGCGTGCGGCGCGTTGTGTGCGGCGGTGGTCGTCGCTATGTTGAGCGGTTGTCAGATTGCGCCCACCACGAACACGAGCGTGAGCAACAGTAATGTGAGCGCAACACCGTCGCCGCAGGCCGCGCAGAATCCGTCGCCTGCGCCCGCCGCTACGCCTGTACAAGACAACGCGGGCAACGTGCCGGTGACGCTGCCCGTGCTTGATGCGTTCTTCGCCGACGAGTCGTTCACTACGGATGTGAAGACGCGTTTGCAGTTGAGCGAGGAGCAGGTGGCACAGTTGCGCAAGGTCGCGCGACAGGAGACGGCATCTTTGCGCGAATCCGACACGCCTGATGAGCGGGGCGGCGGCACGACCACTGCCGCGACGACGCGCGCCAACGAACAGATCAAGGCGGCCATCGGCGCGGAAAAAACAGATCAACTCTTCGCGCTCGTGCGCGAGCGTTGGGCGAGCGGCGGCCCAACGGCCGCAGGCGATAACGCGCCCGCGAACGCGCCCGCCACAGCGTTGCCCGTTAAGCCGAACACCGTCCCGACCGACACGCGCATCGTCGTCAACGCGCCCGCCTATCGCATGGACGTGTTCAAGGGCGGGGAACTCATCAAGACCTACAAGGTCGGCATCGGCTACCCGGAATTCCCGCTGCCGACCGGCATGCGCAGTGCCCGCACGATCATCTTCAACCCGACGTGGACGCCGCCGGACGAGCCATGGGTTGAGGCGGGCAGCAGCAAGGTGAAGGTCGGCGAGAAGATCGAAGCGGGCAGCAAATTGAACCCGCTCGGGCCGATCAAGATTCCCATTGGCTTGCCGTCGCTTATCCACGGTGGCAAGTCGCCGGCGAAACTCGGCGGCTTCGCGTCGCACGGGTGCGTCGGGCTGACCAGTCCGCAAGTGCAAGACTTCGCGCGCATGCTCGCGGACTTGAGCGGCACGCAGTTGACGGCCGCGGACGTGGCCGGCTACGCGCAGAAAAAGACCGAGACGAAGAGCGTGCAACTCGGCCAATCCGTGCCGATTGAACTGCGCTACGAGACCATCACGGTTGAGGCCGGCAAACTACACATCTACCGCGACGTGTACGACCGCGGCACGAACACGGAAGAGAATTTGCGCCGCGTGCTCGACGCATACGGCGTCGCGCTCGACGAGTTGAGCGCGCAGGAACGCACACAAGTCATGACCGCGCTCGACCAGATGGCGCGCGACGCGAGCGGCAAACCAACCGAAGGCGACGGCACGACGAACACGAACGCCGCCGCCACCACCACAGATCGCAAGGGCGCAAAGAAGACCGACAGTGAAGCCGGCCCGCACATCACGCGCACGATCAAAGGCAAGAAAGAGCTCGTGCTCGAATTGGCCGCGCTCAAGGGCAAAGGCTACCCCGCGCCGGTCAACTACGACACGGGCAGCGGCGTACAAAGAACTCCTATTCACGCCAAACGGACTTGAATTATTAAGCGTGGCCTAGTAGACGAACATCAGTGCTTCTGTTAGAGTGTGGCACGCTTTCCTAATTCGTGTTAACAGGCGCACCGGGCCGTTTGATGACTAACTTGTTCCGCTTCGGCGTTAGTATCGAGACCGAACTGCTCGCAAACTTTGATCAGTTAATCGCGCAGCAGGGCTATGCCACGCGTTCCGAGGCTCTGCGCGATCTGATCCGTGACGCGCTTGTGCGGGCGCGGCTCGAAGCACAGGACAAAACGGGCGAAGCGTTGGGTAGTCTGACGCTCGTCTATGATCACCATGCTCATGCGTTGGCCGACCAAATGGCCGAATTACAGCACCAACATCACGAACTGGTTGTCTCGGTGCTGCACGTTCATATCAGCCACGACGATTGCATGGAAGTGATTGTGCTGCGCGGGCAGGCGAGCCGGGTGCGTACGCTTGCCGACGCGCTCCTCAGCTTGAAAGGCGTCAAGCACGGGCGGCTCTTCGTCACCTTGGCCGGGCAGCAAATTGCCGGCCACGCTGCCAGCCGCAGTCATAAGCACAAACATCGACATCCCGCCCAGCCACATGCCCGGCGGGCGACTACGCAAAACAGCAAATAACATGGAAAGCAGCAAAGCAACGCCGTTAACTTGTACAGTCAGGTGCTACGAATAACTGAATAGTGCTACGGAATCGGGTGCTGCTACTTTGCTCTCCATAGGAATGCAGATCAGCCAAGGGGGAGGAATGATGAAGAAGCTACTGTGTCCGATAGTCGCATGCTTGATATTGTTCGCGCCGACTTACAGCGTAGCGCAAAAGAACAACGCGCGCGTGCTGTCTGGCGTGATCGTGACACAGCAACAGGAGGTCGTGCCGGGAGTGACGGTGTTAGTGCATACGGCCGGCGGTGATGTGCAAACGACGAGCGACGGCGACGGCCGCTTCCGGTTCATCGTGCCGGACGGGCCGCTCGCGGTGAAGTTCTTCGGGCAGAACATCGCGCTCGTCAGTCGCACCATTCAGCCCGGCGCACCGACGGAAAATTTAAGCGTGCAGGTTGAATATCTCGTCGCGCAGGTACACGAGAGCGTTGTCATCGTCTCCGATACGCTCGACCCGGCCGTCGAACGGCGCAACGACACGATCTACAAAGGCACACTGTTCAGCCGCGATGATCAGTTGTTGCAGACGCTCGCCGCCGGTATCGACGCGGGGCAGCATGAAGGCGGCGGCAAGTCGCTCGAAGTACGCCGCTTCGGGTTCAATCTCGATCACGGCGGCGTGAACGGCGGCTTGAAAGTCTTGGTTGACGACGTGCAGCAGAATCAGGGCACGCAGGGGCACGGGCAAGGTTATCTCGGCCAACTCAAATCACTCACGCCCGAACTTGTGCAAGATGTGGACATCATTAACGGCCCGTTCAACGCGCAGTACGGCGACTTCTCCGGTCTCGGCGTCGTCCACATACGTTTGAAAGAATCGCTGCCCGATCAATTGACCGTGCGCGTGCAGGGCGGCTCATTCAACACTGAGCGCGTCTTCTTCGCCTACAGCCCGAATCTCAAGCACGCCAACTCGTTCATCGCCTACGAAGGCACGCACACCGACGGGCCGTTTCAGAACCCGTTGCGCTACCGGCGCGACAACGTGACTGCTAATTACACGCGCACGCTCAGTGCGAAGCAGTCCGTCGGTTTCAAGTTCAACTTCGGGCGCAACGATTTCTTCTCGTCGGGGCAGATTCCATTGGACGAAGTGGCGGCGGCGCGGCTGGATCGGTTCGGCTTCGTCGATCCGGCTGACGGCGGGCGCGTGCGCACGGGCATCGCCGGCGCGTACTACCGCAAAGAGTGGACGGGCGGGCGCGTGCTGAAAGTGGATGGCTTCCTCGCGCGCTCGCGCTTCGATCTCTTCTCTAACTTCACTTTCTTCCTTGCCGACCCTGTCTTCGGCGACGAGATACAACAGCACGATTCGCGCTTGCAAGCGGGCGCGAACGCGCAGTATCTGCATCCCTATAAATTCTTCGGCCGGCCCGCGCTCCTGACCATCGGCGGTAACTTCCACGCGAACCAGATCAACGTCGGTCTCTTCCCCACTGTTAAGCGCAACCCGAACCGGCTTGCGTTAAATCGCGCGCTTGGGATTGATAACCCGAACGTCCTCTTGACGAGCGCGCATGCGCGTATCATCAACGCTGCCGGTTACGTGCAGCAGTCCGCTGACTTCATACAAGGGCATCTGCATCTGGACGCCGGCCTGCGCTACGACTTCTTTCGTTTCAACGTCAACGACCGCGTCGACCCGGCCGCTTCGGGCACGCGCGATGCCGCTCGTGTGCAACCGAAGTTCAGCGCGTCGTATCTGCCGTCGCACCGCTTCCCGGCCGCGTTCTTCTTCAACTACGGCCGCGGCATCTCTAGTCAGGACGCGCGCGGCGTCGTGCAACGTCCCGATGCGCCGCCGCTTGCGACGACCGACTTTTATCAATTCGGCACGGTGCATAAGCTCAAACGCTTCGCGCTCAGCACCGATCTCTTCCTCATCGACCGCTCGAACGAACAGGTTTACATTCCCGACGACGGCACGTTCGAGTTCAAAGGGCCGACGCGCGCCGACGGCTTCGAGTTGAAGACCTCCGTGCAACTGACGCGCACGCTCTCGTTCAACGGCGGCGTCACGCACGTGCTGAACGCCTTCTACCGCGGCACGCGCCCGCGCGTCTATGTGGACAGCGCGCCGCACACAGTCGCCAACGCCGGCTTCACGCTCGCCGACTTGCACGGCTTCACGAGTTCACTCCGCTACCGGCACACGAGCAACTACCGGCTCGACGGCGAAGACGCCACTATCCGCGCGTCCGGTCTCGACGTGCTCGACTTCAGCGTGAGCAAACGCCTGCGCCGTTGGGTCGACCTCAACCTCTCCCTCGACAATCTGACGAACAAACGCTTCTTCGAGACGCAGAACTTCTTTGAGTCGCGCATCAGCCCCGCCGCGCCCATCGTCGCGCGCATCCACGGCACGCCCGGCTATCCCTTCGATGCAACCGTCGGCATGACCTTCAGGTTCTTCGGTAAATAAGCGCCGGCATTAATCACAAAAGCCCAAAGGGCACGGAGAGGAGCAATGATGCTCTTCGTGCCCTTTGGGCTTATTCAATTCTTACACGTCGAACTCGCCGCGCCGGATCGCTGCGACAAGCTGCGCGAAGTCGGGCGCGAGCGCGCGGTCGCGTGTGAGCGGCGCGGCGTGGCGGCGGACGGTCGCGTAGGCGCGTTGGACGCCGACGCCGGGGCGGAGCGGCGCGCGATGCTCAAGCGCTTCGGCGGCGGTGAGCAGTTCGATGGCGACGATCTGCTCAGCCAGTTCGACGACGCGGCGCAGTTTCGTCGCTGCCGTCATGCCCATCGAGACGTGATCCTCTTTGCCGCCATCGGTGGGTATGTTGTCCACGCTCGCCGGATGTGCGAGCACGCGCGCTTCGGCAACGAGCGCGGCGGCTGCGACCTGCGCGATCATGAAGCCGGAGGCCGTGCCGGGGTGCGTCGTGAGAAACGGCGGCAGGTCTTCGTTCGTGTCCGGGTTGACGAGTCGATCAATGCGTCGCTCGGTGATGCTCATCAGATCGACGAGCGCGATCGTCGCGTAATCGTAGACGAGCGCGAGCGGCGCGCCGTGAAAATTGCCGCCGGAAAGAATCTCATCCGTGGCGGCGAAGACAAGCGGGTTGTCGGTCGCGCTGCCGGTCTCGATCTCGACGACCGCGCGGGCATGCTCAAGCGCATCGCGCACCGCGCCGTGTACCTGCGGCATGCAGCGCAAACTGTATGCGTCCTGCACGCGCGGATCGCCTTCGAGATGCGAACGTCTGATCTCGCTGTCTTGCAAGAGCGCGCGTAGATGCGCGGCCACTTTCCGTTGCCCTGCATGCGGGCGCGCACTATGGATGCGCTCGTCGAAGGCGACGGGTGTGCCGCGCAGAGCCTCGAGCGTCATCGCGCCCGCTACGTCAGCGACGCGCGTAAGATAATCGGCGCGGCCAAGCGCGAGCGCGCCGACGGCCGTCATGGCCTGCGTGCCGTTCAGTAGCGCGATGCCCTCTTTCGCTTCAAGCTGCAACGGCGCGATGCCTGCGCGCTGCAACGCTTCGCCGCCGGACATGCGCTCGCCCCGATAAAATGCTTCGCCTTCGCCGATGACCACCTGCGCAAGATGCGCGAGCGGCGCGAGATCGCCACTCGCGCCGACCGACCCCATCTCCGGCACGACCGGCACGACATCATGCGCGAGCAGCGCGAGCAGCGTCTCAAGCACGACCGCCCGCGCGCCGCTTAAGCCCAGCGCCAGCACGTTCGCGCGCAACAACAGCATCGCGCGTGCTTCCGCCAACGAGAGCGGTGCGCCGACGCCGCACGAGTGGCTGCGCACGAGGTTCAACTGCAACTCGCGCAACTCGGCGGGCGGGATCGTATAGTCCGACAACTTACCGAAGCCCGTGTTCACGCCATAGACGACGCGCCCCTCCGCGACGATGCGCTCAACCGTTGCGCGCGAGGCCGCCACACGCGCACGCGCCGCCGCGCCCAACGTGACCGGCTCAGCGCCCCGCGCCACGGCAGTGATCTGTTCGAGCGCGAGCGGTTGTCCGTTCAGTTCAAGCATAAAAAGACAGTGACGAGTGACGAGGGACGAGGGACAAGCACGAGCATTTTAACTTGTCCCTCGTCCCTCGTCACTTGTCACTTCGTGACCGTCTCTTCCTTGACCGGTAATTGTGTGCGATGGATGTCGTCGAGGTCGGGGCGCTTGAACTCGCCGGTGCGGGTCATGCGTGTGCGCTCGCGCGCTTTCTTGGTGCGGCGCACGGTGGCGCTGCGCTGGCGCGCGGCGCGGGTCAGGTTCGTCATGCTGCGGATCGGATGGAAGTTGAATTCATGATGCGGCAACACCTCGCCGGTCGCTTGGCGTAGGCGCAGCGTGCCGAAGGCGAAGACGAGCACCGCGACGTTGAAGACGATGCCGAACGCGACCATGAACTCACCGGGGATGAAGCCGATGGCGGCGCGGCGCAAGAATTCGTCGAAGTCGTGCGCAGGGATGGGGTGGAGGTAAACTTTCAAATTCCAACTCGCCGCGAGCAGCGCGAAAATCCAGAGATAGTTGCGCCGCAAACGCCGCCCCACGGCTTCCCACTCGCTGATCGTGAATTGCGGCGTGTGTAAATCCTCGGCTAGATGGTGCGCCCATTCACCGTCCGTCGCGCTGCCGGTCAGCAGCGGCGCGAAGTAGCCGGTCTCCATCACGCGCACGCGGCTGGCCCAGATTTCGTAGTAGCGATAACGCCGCGCCTCCATGAAGAGGAAGAAGGCGACGAGCACCGAGTTGATCGGGATGACGAAGTGCGGGTTAGCGGCCGACGAGAAAGCGAACGAGAGCGTCGCGCCGGCGGTGATGACGGCCCAGTTGGTGGTCGTGTCGAGCCGGTTGCGCCAGGTGTTCGAGCGTTGCACTTCGCCGCGATAGAAATGCACCATCGCCGTGTTGAATTCGGCGGGCGACAGCTTGCGCCCCAACAGTGTGACGGTGTCGGCGGCGGCGACGCGCTCAGGCGTCTTGGTCACGTCGCGCGGCGGCGCAACCGGCGGCGGCGTCAGATTGGCCGGCGCGCGGTCGGGCCGCATAAGTGGGCCAGTTCTGGGACGGACATCGGGTTTCATCTGCGTCGGTGGGTCTGCGGTTAACGCGCTACGGCCTTAGAGCGCACTCTCGGCGACCACGTGCGATGATAGCACGCGCTCGCTTTGAAACGTGATGTGGCCGGCACGCCGCGAAAGAATAAATATCTCGCCGAGAAGCGCGGCCGCATACACACATTTTGAGTCGGTGACGCCGGTTGACAGTGGACGGATGCGCCCCTATATTCAGTTTTTGTCTGTGGCTGCTTGAAAATGTCCGTGCGTGAGGAGTTTCAGCCGCAAGCGGCGGCAGCAGTGGCGGAGTTGGATGCGCGCTGGATGCGCGTGGCCATTGAGGCCGCACGCGCTGCGGCCCTTGAGCGCGCTGAAGTGCCGGTCGGCGCAGTCGTGGTCAGCGCAACGGGCGCGCTGCTCGCTGTTGCGGGCAACCGCACGCGCACCGACTGCGACCCGACGGCGCACGCCGAAGTCGTCGCCCTGCGCGCGGCGGCCCGCGAGGCCGGCTACTATCGGTTGACGGACGTGGTGGTCTATTCGACCATCGAGCCGTGCGCGATGTGCGCGGGCGCGCTCGTGCAGGCACGCGTCAGACGTTTAGTGTATGGCGCGCGGGATGAGCGCGCGGGTGCGGTCGAGTCGGTCTTTCGCATCTGCGACGCCGGGTCTTTGAATCATCGCATGGAGCTAACGGCGGGCGTGCTCGAAGCAGAGTGCAAGTCCTTGATGCAGGAATTTTTTCGCGCCCGGCGGAAGGCGGAGGTGAGCGATGAGCGGTCAGGCAAAACCTTCTCGTCTTGACTGCCTGCGCACCTCTGATCTCTAATCTCCACGCCTTTGCGGAGAGGTCGCATAGTGGCTTAGTGCACCGGTCTCGAAAACCGGAGTGGGGGTAACTCCACCGTGGGTTCAAATCCCACCCTCTCCGCCATTCAATTTTAGATTGGGTATTTCGGATGGCGGATTAATTGCTGGAGTTGAATTCCGAAATCCTAAATCCGCATTCCGCAATTCGGAGAGGTGCAGGAGTGGTTGAACTGGCAGCACTGGAAATGC
>JBBRYU010000016.1:0-33713 GCA_038237345.1 Pyrinomonadales bacterium | reverse complement strand
CGATCTGCTGCTCTACTTCTCTATCATCGTCCTCACGGTAATTTTGCACGTGCTAATTGCGCCACGCTTCGTCAGCGTGGCGGGCAATGCGGGGCGGACGGTCGGCGACGTGCTGGCGTCGCTCGTGCCGTTGGCGCTCGCGTTCTCCATCATTTATCTGCCGCCGCGCTTAATCTATCTGACAGAAGACTACAAAGCGCCGCCCGCATGGCTGACGGTTTTGCTCGCGCTCATGTCGCTGGCGTACCGCACCTTCTTCCCCGGCGACGCTTTTTCGAGGTGAGTGAGGCATCAGTGCGCGTTACTTGTTCCGCACGTATTGCTCGTCAACGCCCCATGATGCTACCAATGAATCACGGACAGTGTGGGCCAAGTTAAGCGCGGCTTGTTGGCGGGGCGTCATGGTGGAGAACTTATCCATTGAGTTGGCCAAATTCACCATTGAGGACTCGACCTCATGGGCTTCGACCAGCGACAACTCACCCCAGTACAACTCCCCAAACCGCTTTTCCGCCGCTTTGATCTCCGCGGGTGTGTGCTCATCAGGACTTGCCAGCACGCCCGCCACCTTGAGCGCGTCCATGTACTTCTGTAGGCGAATCTCTAAGAATGGCTTGGCGGCCTCGATGCGCTGGCGGCGCGCTTCGTCCGCGCGCTGCTGCTCATACTTTATGTTCTCGCTGATCCGGGCCTCCGCTTCTTTCTTCCGCGCTTCATTGAAACTCCAAATGCTGAGCGCAGAGGCGACGACGATACTAAGCACCTGAATCAAGGTCGCTAACGACTGAACCTTTGTAGACCACCCACCTGTCTGCGCGTTTACCGGGTTTTGTTCCGCCATTTGCTTCTCCTAATCTTTAAAAATTATTTGGCATGCCGGAAGTCTTCCATCGTTTCGCGCAGGTCGGCTAAGAACAGTTCATCCTGCATCGCCTCTTGCATAACAGAGAGTTGGGCGGCTCTCGCTCGTTCCTCTTCAAGCGGCAGCGCGGCAATCTCAGCGAGTATGTCCGCCGGATTCTTGCGCGCTTGTTTCCGCCGGGGCAACAGCACGACATCCAACTCTTCGCCTTCCGTCAAGTCCGGCGGCTCAAGCGGACGAAGCACGCCGCCTTCATAGATGGCTGTAATCTGCTTGCTCATATTCGTCACCTCACGCCGCGATTTTAGCATGCTCCTGGAGGCCGCAAGAACAGGCTCGTTTGTTCACCTTGCGCGCGGTGTTGGCGGGCCGCGCGTTTGTTATAACGCAGCGAACTCTGCTTCGCTCAATCCGGCTTGTCGCAGGATGCTGCGGATCGTGCCGGCGGCGATTTCTCTATGTTTGGGAACAACTGTTGTACGTGTTCCTTCGGCGGTCGTCCGGGCGAGTTTTAGGTGGCTGCCGGTTTGGCCTGCTTCCGCAAAGCCCGCCGCTTCCAGTTTGCGTTTGACATCGCGGAAAGGGAGCGGCTTCACGCGGCAACCTCGACCTCCACCTGTCGGACTTGCGGCGCAATGGTGGCGACGGGCGGCGCAAGGTGTAGCTCTAAAGCATCGCTGAGATTCGCTAAGGCTTCTGCTTCCGTCGCGCCTTGCGAGGCAACATCAACTTCAAGACATTGCGCGATAAACCAGTCGCCTTCCTGCCAGACCGTTGCATTAAAGTTTCGTTTCATAATCGATCACCTCACGCCGCGCAGTTTAGCATGGTAAGGAGCTAGAACAGGCCCGTTTGTTCGCCTTGATCGCGGCGTTGGCGGGTGGCGCGTTTGAAGGTGGCGGCGTTGAGACGCGGATAGAGGGCGGTGGCTTGGCCGGTTAAGAGGTCTGCGATGGTGAGAATCTGGAGGCGCGGGAAGCTGCCCCACTGTGAGTTGTAGAAGCCCGCGCTGACGGCTTCTTTGGTCATGTCTTTGGTGGGCGGTTGGAGGGTGAGGAAGATACCGATGACGGCCTTTTCGCGGTCGAGGACGCCGACGAGGTCGCGTATGTCGCGGGAGGAGACTTTGCCGCTTTTGACTTGCACGATGATCGTCCTGGCGGGTTCGCCTTCGCGCTCAAGGTAGCGGATGTAACCGTCAATGCCGGTGTCCTTGCCCTTCTTCTTGTCTTGCGCGGGGCGGGCGTCTATGAGCGAGAGCGCCCACCATTGGAATTGATAGCGGTCTTGCAGGGCGAGGGCTTCAGCCGAGGCCGTATCGTGCGGCGTGCCGTGGACGGTGTAATCGGATAGCTCAGTGTCGAACGTATCGCGCAGGCGGCTCCGGATGAGCGCGACGGCAAGGTGCGTGATGTCTATGCCGAGCCAACGCCGCTTGAGACGTTCAGCGACATTGATCGTAGTCCCACATCCGCAAAATGGGTCAAGCACAACGTCACCCTCGTTTGATGAAGTATTGATGATGCGCGCAAGCAATGCTTCTGGCTTTTGTGTTGGATAGCCAAGTCGCTCTTGAGCCTGTGAGCTAATTGGCGGTATGTCATCCCAAATGTCTTGCAGAGATTTACCTAGCGTTTCATCAAGATAGCGTTTATAGCGCGGGACAGACCCCGGACTTGGCTGAATAATCCGACCTGCATCTATCAGGCTCTGCATACGCTCTCGACTATATCGCCAATAACGAGTCACGCCCATAACTTCATAACTAGGATTGCCCTTAGCACCACCGCCCGGCCCCGTGATGTTATCTAAGCCGTATCGCCTACCCGTTTCAGCTTCCACATAGGGATAGTGAGAAGCAATGTAATCCTCAGAATGCTTTTGATAAATCTGATTCCAAACATACTCAGGCGACTTGGCATAAACAAGCAATGTATCGTGCAATCTACCGAAGTGTTTTGATCCTTGTGCGCGGTCGCTATGCGCCGCAGATCGCTTCCAGATAACTTCGTTAATGAAGTTGCGACTGCCGAAGATGGCATCCAACATGAGTTTCAGATAGTGGCTCGCAGTTGAATCAGCGTGCAGATAGATGCTGCCCGTCGGCTTCAATACGCGATGCAGTTCGACGAGGCGCGGGGCCATCATCACGAGGTACGCCATCATGTCGGACGTGCCGAGCATCTGCCGCATCGCTTCGGTCAGGCGTGCAAGCCGTTCCGGTGCTTCCGTCACAAGCTCTTGATACGTCGCCTCCGATTCGTGCGTCCAATGCCACGTGTCCTCGAACGCCGTGATCTGCGCCGCCGATTGCGCGCCGCTCGCTTCCCGAAACAGCACGTTGTAGTTCGCCGCCGAGTTGAACGGCGGGTCTAAATAGACGAGATCAACCGACTCGTCCTTAACTTCAGCGCGCAGCACGCGCAGGTTGTCGCCATAGAAGAGTTGATTTTTCCAAGTCATACGCCATCCATATCGGCGGCAAGCAATATAGCTTTAATCAGGCCGTAGGCAGGATATGCGAAAACTAAGCGCGGGAGAAGTAAGGCGGCCGGGCATGTTATAATTCGCCCGTTATGACAACCATTACTATCCTGCCTGAAAAGACCAACAACTACCGTGCCTTCGCCGGCGATAAAGAATCAACCGGGCGCACGGCGGGCGAGGCGCTGGATGCGCTCACGGCCCAGCTTGCGGATGAGGCAAGCGGGCTGCTCATCATTGTGCAGAACCGCAAGGCCGACGAGTTTTTCAACGCGGCGCAACAGACACGCCTCGTCGAACTGCTGCGCCGCCGCAAGACCGGAACTTTAGCGCCGGGCGAGACACAGGAATTAGAAACGCTGATTGAAGCCGAACTCAATGGCGCGCGGCAAAGAGCAGCAGCCCTCCTCGCCGAACTTAAACCATGAATCCGCATTATCCGCTCGTCTCAGCCCGCGCTCGCCACACCTGCGAATACTGTCACGCCCCCGAAATCGTTTTCAACCTGCCGTTTGAAGTCGAGCACATTACACCGCAAGCGCACGGCGGCGGCACGACGGAAGAGAATCTGGCGCTGGCTTGTCGCTCATGCAATCTATACAAATCGGCTCATGTACGAGCCTTAGACGAATTGACGCAACAGGAAGTCAGCCTGTTCAATCCGCGTCGTGCTGCATGGGGCGAGCACTTTTTAATGGTTGAAGAGACCGGAGAGATTGAAGGTTTGACGGCATGCGGACGGGCAACCGTTTGGCTTCTGCGCGTTAACAGCACGGCTCAGGTTGAAGCCAGAAAGCAATGGCTTAGACTTGGACTAATAAATCGAAGCTGACATTTTAGAGCCAGCTAAAATTGCAATTGCCTTGCTCAGCGGCGTTGCCGCTGTCGCAGTAGCGGGATGGTCAAATCGCGGCGCACATAAACGTCGGGCGGGCCGTCGAAGGTGACGAAGAGTTGCGCGTTCTGCCCGCTTGCTTGCTGCACGCGCACGCCCTTTGTTTCACTCAATCTTTTTTCGGTGCGCACGCCCAGCGTATAAGTTCGCCCACCTAAACCTTCGAGCAAGAGACGCAACGCATTGTCTGCCGCGCGCGAGCGCAGGATGCGCAAGCCCACGGAGGTCGCGCCGGACAGTAACTGCTGGGGCGCGACGTAAACCTCTGTGCCTTCGTCGTAACGGATCGTCAAGTCCGCGCCATCGGCTTCGATGTTTGTCTTCACTTCGATGAGTTGCAGATCAAGCGCGCGTTCGTTCGCGCCATAAGTCGCTAGCCGGCTAAAACGCGCATGCCCGCCTTCGCTCCCGCGCCATGCGGCGTCGAGCGGCAGCGGCAAGGTAACGATCATCTGTTTCGGCAGCGCAGCCTGCGCAGCGGACTGCTGTTTGAGGGCCGACGCGCGCGGGCGCAAGGTGATGCGTGTGAACCCGCGCCCGCGCACGAGGCGGAGATCGTAGCGCTGCCCGCTCGCGGCTGAAACGATATTGTTGATCGCTAACTCGTCCCACTGCGCGGGCAGTTGTGGCGCAAACCGGAGCGTCCGGCCCGCGTCCGCCCAACTGAGACCGAGCAAGCCACGCACGAGCGGCGTGACCACCATCGCCTCCGACCAGATTTGATGATGCGACGAGCGACCGAAAGGCGCATTGAAATCGCCGGAGAGCAGTTCAGTCACGTAGCCCTGATCGTTTTGATAGGTGAGCAAGGCGTTGGCCATGAGCGCTTGATAGCCGACGTGCGCGCGATAGTAGTTGTAGGCCGCGAGGCTCGCCCAGCCGGTGAAGAGCGGCCAGACCGAGCCATGATGATACGACAGCGGATCATAGAGACGACTCTGATTTGAGATGATACGCGTGCCCCAGTCGGTCGCGAGTTGCGCGCTGCCGAGGTGATCGATCTCAGCTTGCGCGCGTTCAGCTTGCATCGTCTTGAACCAGAGCGGCACGGCGGGCAAGACCGTGTCCTCTTCGTAGCGGCGCGCGTCTTTAAGTTCATTCATCCGCGCTTGCCTGCGCTCACGCTGCGGGCCGGGATCGGCTGTCGGCGCTTCCTTCGCGGGCAACTTGGTGGCGAAATCATAATAGCCGCGCGCGGCGAGCCAGTATGTTTGCTCCATCGCGGCGCGCGTGCGCTCGGCTGCTGAGCGAGCCTGCGCGGCCAGTTCTTTATCGCCCAACGCATCGGCCATCTCGGCCAGAGAGCGCGCGGCGGCGATCCACAACCCCTGCATATAAATCTCTTCGTGCGGCGGATAGAGCGCGCCGCCCTCGACCCAGCCGTGCCCGAACTTCGTGTTCTCAATCAACCCGTTGTTGTCCGTGTCGGTCGCGGCGGTGAAGCGATAGGCTTTGACAATGGAATCCCAATGCTCTTTAAGAAAATCACGGTCGCCGGTGGCGCGGAAATAGTCCGCGTGCGCGCTGACGTAGAGCGGTGTGGCGTCGGCGCTCGCCCAGGGGTATTCATAATCTGTGAACCAGGGGATGAGCGCGGCCGATTGCGAAATCTCGTGTGGGATTTTGCCGTCGGCGCGCTGAAACTTTTTGAGGAACGCGAGCGCAGTACGCGTGGTCGCATAGTCGCCCTCGGCGTTGAGTGCGAAACTCGTCCAGAGCGCGTCGCGCCCGAAGAACCAGGCGAAGCCGGGCCGCTCCGATTCGCCCGATGTGCGATAACCAGCGACGAGACCTGTGCCGAGCAGCGGGTTCGTCACGACGCCCTTGTCCATGCCGACTTTCGCCCACGCATACGCTTCATTGAGTTGCGCGTCCGGCGTCTTGACGCTGAGTGTTTCGCTTTGCACGCGCTCGTAATGCGCGGCCGTCTGTTCGTAGAGCGCGGGAATTGAGTTCAGTATGCGCTCGTAAGCGGCTTTCGCCTTGGCGCGGCCCTCGACGCTGCCCGCGATGACGATGGGGATGTACTGGGTCTGCAAAGTCTCCGGCGACAACCCGATCACGCAACGCGCGGGCACATCGCGCGGCTCTTCCTGATAAGGCATCACGGAGATGTCGCGTGCGGCGGGCGAGCCGACGACCCCGACGAAACGTTTCGTTTCTTCAGTCAGAAAATAAGCGTGCGTCTGCTCATCCCAACTAAGATTGCCGGTCATCAAGCCGGCGGGCCAAGACAGGCGTAGGCGCGGCCGAAACGAGACCGCGACGGTCAACGGCAGCGCGCTCTTTACGTCGAGCAACATCACGATGCCCGGCTCGTCAAGTGGCGCAAAGATGATCTGACGGACGGTGAAGGCGGCGTGCGTGTAGGTGAAGATCGTGGCTTCGGGGCGCGTCGTGATGCGCGTGAGCGTGTCCGCCCCGTTGATGTCGAGCGGGTAACCCGCCAGTCGAAACGATAGCTCGAACTGATCGAGCAGTTTCATCGGATAGACCCACGCTTCGAGTGGGCGGTGCTCATAGCCGAACGCGGCGGCGCGCCGGCCCGGCACGTCATAGAACGCGCCCGCGTGCGGCGGGCGTTCAAGCTCCAGCCCACTCCGACGCAACGCGAACTTGGCCACACCCGGCCCAGGCGTCGGCGTTATCTGCGCGAATACGCCGGCGCAGGCAAGCAGCCACAAACACAGACAACCAGTCAAACGCAGGATAGTTTGTTCGCGCACGCGGCCGCTCCTCAAATGTTGCACGTATGATCGAGCCTGTCGTTTGTTATGTAATACCACCGCAGGGGGCGCGTCAATGTATGCGCGGATGAAGCAATCGCTTATTCGCCATCCGGCGGGCTTTGTCCTTATCTTCAATTGCGCTCATAGCTTGCGCGTTTCCTTTCACCCCTCATCCACGTTTTCGCTTGCACCCGGCCTATAAAATTTATACACTCGAATTCAGCTTGTGCCTGCGCCCCGGTGGCCACGTCGCAAGTTTGGCGGCTCTCCCGTTAGTGGACTCTCCTGTCCGAAGGGTTACACCTAAAAGATGACGAATACGAAAACGCTGGAGCCGTTCCCTGCGCAGATGCAGGCGGACACCGCTGTCGAAGCCAAGCACGAGTTGGCGCGGTTAAAGAGCGGCTTTGTCAGCACGCTGATCCACGAGATACGCCTCCCGCTCGCCAGTATTCTCGCGCTGCTGGAACTGTTCGACAGTAAGCTGAGCGCGCGTGAGCAATTCGACGTTGAAGATCGCGAACTGCTGCTCTCGGCCGTCGGGCAGGGCGCGCGTCTGCGCCGGCTCGTGGACGACCTACTCGAAGTCGCGCAGCATCAAGAGCGCCCGCTCCCGCTCAAGCCGGAGCAGATGGATACTGAGGCTCTGCTCGCGGAGTTGATCGAGTCGTTGCGCGGCGAGGCGGCGTTGCGCGGCATTGAGTTCAAAGCGCAAGTGCCTGTGGGCACACCGCCGCTCGTTGCGGATGCGCGGCAGGCACGGCGTGCGCTGGGGCACATGCTCGCGTGCGCGCTGGGCGCGACTGGCGAAGGCGGCGAGGTACTCATCGAAGCACAGGGCATCACGGGCACGCGGCGCGGCGACGAGGGGCGACACTTCGTCATCATCAACATCACCGACACGAGCGACGGCATCCCCGCCGAAGAATTGCCGTTCGTTTTCGACTCGTTCTGGCGCCCCACGGATGGACATAGACATGCGGGCGGTTGCGGCGTGCGGCTCGCCATCGCCAAACGCATCGCAGCCGCGCATGGCGGCAACGTGGCCGTGCGCAGCCAACGCGGCAGCGGCGCGACCTATTCGATTCTGCTGCCCGCGCACGTCGAGCGCGCGGAGAACGTGCCCGCCGCACGCCGTGTGCTGATCGTCGAAGACACACCAGACCTGCTCGCGCTGCTTGGCAAGCTAGTTGAGCGCATGGGCTACAAAGTGCTGACGGCCGATTGCGCCGCCCACGCGCGCGAATTGTTAGAGCGTGAACCGCAGCTCGATCTCTTGCTGTCCGATTGGTCTATGCCCGAAGTGAGCGGGGGCGCGTTGATCGCCGCGCTGAAAAGCGATCCGCGCTGGCGCGATCTGCCGACCATCGTGCTGACGGGCCACGACACGTTTGAGGATGAAGCCATCGCCGCCGGTTGCGACCGCTTTCTCGTCAAGCCGGTGCTGCGCGACGAACTGCAACAGGCCATCTCCGACTTACTTGATCCAGCCCCGGTTACTCAATAGCGAATTCGTCCCCTACCGATTATTTGCCGTTGAGCTTAAAGAGCTAGCGGGTCGTTTGACATTCATGTTGCCATTGCTGCGTGATCGTTTGTCGCTGCCGAAGCGGCCGCCGCGCCCAAGTACCTGCGCCGCCCAGCGTAGATCTTCGTTGTCTGCTCCGCGTACGTCTTGCCGCTTGCGCTCCGCCCCACTCGAACGCGGTCGGCGCACGATTCCAACCGCGTACCATTTGCTTCCAGTAGTAGGTGATCTCGTCGGTTGTTTGTGGCTGCTGGCCCGCTAACGCCCGCAGCTTGAGGATTCGTTGCGCCGACTCACACATGTTGAGCCAGGCTTTCCTTGTTGAAGCGCGCGCCAAGTTTCGCCCCAGCAGCGCCGTACTTTCTTCCCGCCATCCGTGCCGCAACAGTATAACTATGACCAGCGGCAACGGCCAGCAGTAGGTATATGCGAAGGCTGTCGAAGAGTGGGTCTACGCGAGGGGTGCGAGCGGGCCGGCGGCTCAAATAACTTTTGCCTACCCTCCAACGCAAGATAAGGCATAATCCTAAGGGTAGGAGGTGCGGGGAGTGAAACGGTGCTCACAATGTGACTTTGTTTATGAGGACGACCAAGACCACTGCGACATGGACGGGAGAGAACTCGTCCACGACCCCAGGCCACTACCCCTCCCGGAAAACGCCGCGCCGCCACTGGCGGGCCCGCCGGCAAAGTTACGATGGAGGAAATACGCAGTCCTGCCGGTCGCCGGAATTATCTTAGGTGTAATCCTCTTCTCAGTCTATTACGTTTCCACGCATCGAGCCGCGCCACAGAACACCAATCACTCGTCAGTGCCAGTCACCGCCGGCCCACAATCCGCACCGGCTCTCGTCCTAGCCGCGCCTGTCGCGCCACCAACCCCCACCCCCAATCCGTCACCAGTACCCAAGGTGAAAGCAACCAACAGAGCCGCTCCGAAAACAACGAACAGTTCTGCCCCGGTCCTGAGGCCCACACCGAGGCCTTTCCCGTCGCCGACCCCCAAACCGGTAGAAACGAAAATAAAACCGGAGCGCGCCAACAACAAGAAAGAATCTAAGCTTGGTTCGATTTTGAAGAAGACGGGACGCATGTTGAAGAAACCGTTCAAGCTCTAGATACTCTCGACACTATCTCCGCGGCCGGGGAGTTCAGGCAGGCTAGGCCTGGCAGTTGGCGGTAAAAAGCTTAGGGTGCGAAAGGTCTGAACTACCACTCATTAGCGCCCGGTGTTCCCGCGTTGTGCTTGTAGGGGCGTGAGTCACCCTGCGGCCTCGACCACTCGTCTATCCGGACACACCAACAGAGCGGGTTGTGTGCGACAGCTAACAGCGAGCATTACGTCCCCTGATCATCAAAAGTGCTGGTGAACATGAATCCAGATCAAAAAAAATACTCGCCAGGTGTTTAAATTATACAATTGGTGTTTTACAAGTTCTATGTTATAAGATGTCTTGTTTCCCCATTGATAACTTTGTTGTCCACCATATCGGGATTAGGGAGTTTTAAGCTTCCCTACTTATAGGTCGCAGAATCCGCCTTAATCCTCCAACGTTCCACAGCTTTAACCTTCCTTTGCGCACGGGCGACAGGGGCCATCAATCAAACAATTCAAACAGGATCGGCCGCAGATATAACATTACGGCGCGAAGTCCGCTCCAAAACTACGTGGGAGTGCAGAAAGATGAAACGTGCTTTGTTCGTATTATAGCGGTTTTCAATTGGATGCGACCTGCACCTGCCGACTCCGGCTCAGCACTATCCTGCTTGATCGGCAATCTGCTTGAATTCTGGTTAGTCGCACGCAAATGCAAACCGCTATAAAGCCTCAAACCCTGGGGCTCACAGAGTGGAGTGTACGCAGTGGCCTTGAGGAATTCTTGAGGCGGTGGGCGCGGGAGTTAGCGCGCTGGTTGTGCATCGCTTGCGATTAGCTTGCGGCGGAGGCTGAATTGCGAGGCGCGCCGGCGTGCGGCAGGTCGAACTGGCCGGGCCACTTGCCCTTCGTGCCCCGCTGGAACAGAAACTTTCCGTCGGGCGCAGACTTCAGCACCCGATTGTTCCTGTACCCGTCGCTAAGATAGAACAAACCGTCCTGCCGGACGGCAACATCGCCGGGACGGTTGTGCGGCGCGGCATGCTGACTAACAAGTTATCGTTTACTCAACACACCGCGCCGCAGCTAAAGCTCGCGCACGCGAGGCTATACGCCTAGCACATCAACCAACTCTTGCACGGACGCCGCGCTCTTCTGCAAAGCAATGCGCTCTTCGGCCGTTAGATTGATCTCGATGATCTGCTCCAGCCCACGCGCGCCGAGTTTGCAGGGCACGCCGACGTAGAGGCCGTTGACGCCATACTCGCCTTCCAGATAGGCAGCGCACGGCAGAATCTTCCGCTTATCTTTCAAGATCGCTTCCGCCATCTCCACCGCCGCGGCCGACGGCGCGTAATAGGCCGAGCCGGTCTTGAGTAAACCCACGATCTCCGCGCCGCCGTTAGCCGTACGCTTCACAATCGCATCGAGTTGATCTTTCGGCAGTAACTCGGTCACGGGGATGCCCGCGCAGGTCGAATAGCGCGGCAGCGGCACCATCGTGTCGCCGTGTCCGCCCAAGACAAAAGCGGTTACGTTCTCCACCGACACGTCCAACGCTTCCGCGAGGAAGCAACGCATGCGCGCCGCATCGAGCACGCCCGCCATGCCGATGACGCGATGCTTCGGCAAGCCGGAACGCTTGTACGCTACCTGGCACATCGCATCAAGCGGGTTTGAGACGATAATCAAGATCGCATCGGGCGAATATTTCACGCACTCGTCCACCACGCTGGAGACTATTCCTGCGTTCGTCTTCAACAGATCGTCGCGGCTCATGCCGGGCTTGCGCGCGAGCCCGGCCGTGATAATCACGATGTCGGAATTTTTGGTCTGCGCGTAGTCGTTGGTCGCGCCGATCATGCGCGCGTCAAAACCCTCAATCGGCGCGGCCTGCGCCAGATCGAGCGACTTGCCCTGCGGCACGCCTTCCACCACGTCCACTAGCACCACGTCGCCCAGTTCTTTGCTCGCCAGCCAGTGCGCGGCGGTCGCGCCAACGTTGCCCGCGCCCACCACCGTGATCTTGTTTCGCTTACCCATTTTCAGTATCCTTTCCGCAGTAGATAAATTGTTTATTCACACAAGAATTCGGTCAGGCGGCGCAGTTGACGCGGGCCGCTCTAACCCTTCGTTTGCGCTAAATTATTTGTAACTTGGAAGTGCGCGAGTGTACGGTGCGCCCACAGCGAGTGTCAAGGTAGACCTCGCCGCGGCGGCACAGCATTGCCGATATGAGTTTACGCGCGTGGTGGCAGCGGTTTTGGACGGCGCGGACTGCGCCGGAGGGAGACGCGTGCGCCGAGCTTTATCTTACGCCCCTGCCTGCGCCGGATGATGCTGAGAGCGATCCTTTCAACCCTTTCCCCGAGCCAATTCAACTAGAGCTCACAGACATCTTCGATCTGCACACGGTTGCGCCCCGCGACGTGCATCGCGCCGTCGCGGCATATCTACACGAAGCGCACCGGCGCGGCTTTCGTAGCGTCCGCTTAATTCACGGCAAAGGGCGCGGCGTGCAGCGCGCGGCGGTGCGCGCCATCCTCGCCCGCACGCCCTTCATCATTGATTGGACGGACGCGCCCCCCGCAGCCGGCGGTCGGGGCGCGACGATTGCTCATCTGCGCCCGCTCGTAGATGGAGAGTTTACTAATGCGGGTGAGTAATTGTAGTAGGGCAACTCGCAGAAAGTTATTTCTGCATCTGCTCGTTCTGTTCAATCATGGCAATCGCTTCATGCACGTTGTTCTTCGTCGCGGCAAGCGCACGTTCAGCTTGTTCACGCACACAAACGGTCTTGCGCATCACGAGAGCTATGCGCAGGTCATTACCAGCCGCGGCGAGCGCGGCGTGTGCGTCCGCTGCGCTCAGCCCCGTCTCCGCGCGCAGGATGCGGAGCGAGCGGGCGCGCAGTTTCTCGTTGCGCGGCAGCATGTTCGTCATGCGATTGCCGGTGACGTAACCGAGCCGGATCATCGTCGCGGTCGAGAGCATGTTGAGCACCAACTTTTGCGCCGTGCCGGCCTTCAAACGAGTCGAGCCGGCGATGACTTCCGGGCCGACAACCGGCACGATAGCAACCTCGACCGCGCGTGTGATCGGCGCATCGGGCACGCACGTGATACAGGCCGTGAACGCGCCCTGTTCGCGCGCGTGCGTGACCGCGCCGATGGTGTACGGCGTGCGGCCCGAAGCCGCGATGCCCACGACAGCGTCCCCGCCCGTCACGCCCCGCGCAACGAGATCACCCGCGCCCGCCGCCGCGTCGTCTTCCGACGCCTCGGTCGCACGATACAACGCCTCGTAACCGCCCGCGATAATTCCCTGCACCAACTCCGGCGCGACGCCGAACGTCGGCGGACACTCGGCCGCATCCAGCACGCCCAGACGCCCCGACGTGCCCGTGCCTACATAGAACAAACGCCCGCCCCCGCGCAGACGCGCGACGATGCGATCAACCGCCCGCGCCACTTCGGACAACACTGCGGCGACTGCCGCGGCCACGCGCGCGTCCTCTTCATTCATCAACTGCACGATGCCCGCCGCTGATAGACGCGCGATCTCAACCGTGCGCGGGTTCTCTTGCTCGGTGATCGGTAGTTGTTCTTCCATCTCAGAGTTCAAAGTTCAAAGTTCAAAGTTGAAAGTTAATCGCTCAATGCATTGTTCTCAACAAGGGGGTTCAGCTTTTCAACCTTGAACGTTTAACTTTGGACTTTGAACCTTCTTATCCTGCCAGCGCAAGCCGCGCGCGATGTGCGCGGGCCATGTGCGCGGCGGCGATGGCGGGCGGCAGTTGCGGCGGCGCGAGATAGGCGCGCGGGGCTAAGCCGTTGATGACTTCACGCAAGGGACTGAGGATCAATTCGGCCGCGCGAAAGACGCCGCCCACGTATGCGACCTGAAAACGCTCTGCCTTCATATTTAGTTTGCCTATGACGGCGACGGCCGCTTGCCCAAGCTCGCGCCCCGCTTCGGTGATGATCGCCCGCGCCACCGCATCGCGCTTCTGCGCCGCTTCGATGACATAGCGCCCAAACCCGGCGATGTGCTCATTCGTCATGCTCGGCGCATAGAGCGCGAGCGAGAGGTCTTCCGGCGCAGTGACATTGAAGTAGTGGCACGCGACCTGAACTAGTGTGGTCCCAGGGCCGCGCCCGTCCGAGGCATGCGCCACCGCCTGCAATGCGCGGCGCGCCAGCCAGGAACCGCCGCCCTCATCGCCTGCCAGCGGCCCCCAACCGCCCGCACATACGCGCTTACCGCGTGCGCTCAGCCCGCAGCAGATCGAGCCTGTGCCCGCGATCAGGACGAGACCGGGCGCACCTTTCGTCGCGCCGTAGAGCGCGATCTCCGCGTCGGTGACAACCTCGATCCGGCCGAGACCAAGCCCCAGCAACGTCTCACGCATGCGTTCGCGCAAGTCTGCGCGGCGCACGCCGGCCAGTCCCACTTCGGCTGCGCTAATGTCGGCGCGGCGCACGCCCGCTGCGTCGCACGCCTCGTCCACCGCCGCGCGCACGGCCAGCGCGGCGCTGTTCACCCCCACGCGCAGAGGGTTCGACGGCCCGGCAAATCCTTCCCCCAACACGCGCTCTTGCTCGTCCACGACGACGGCGTGCGTCTTCGTGCCGCCGCCATCTATGCCGAGCACATATGCGGAGGTGCAGGCCTGTGCCTTGCTCGCGAGTTTGATTGTGCTTTTGGGCTTCATCGCCTGTCCGTGGGGCTGGTCTCGGTGTGCGCGCAGCCGTGTCCGTCGTGCAGTTGCGATATTAAGCCCGACTTGACTTATAATTAAAACTAAAAGATTTTATCTGCGCGATAATTACTACTGATACCGGAGTTCAAGATGGAGATTCGTCAACTGCGCGCGTTCCAGGCCATCGCCGAGATGAAAACCTTCACGGCCGCTGCGCAACGCATGAACGTGACACAGGCCGCGATCAGCATGCGGATCAATCAACTCGAACGAGAGATCGGGCTGCCGCTCTTCATCCGCGCGCAGCGGCGTTGCGTGTTGACGCATGCGGGCGAACTGTTGCTCGCACGGGCCGAGCGTATTCTGCGCGAGCACGATGCCGCGCTCGCCGAGATGGCTGAATTGTCGGGCGCGACACGCGGACGGCTGCGCGTGGGCAGCGCCTCCGCCATGTTCAGCAGCGACCCGCTCCCGCAGCTACTACAAGAATTACGCGCGCGGCATCCGCAGACGGAGGTATCCGTCGCCTCCGGCACGAGCGAGGCGCTTGTCAAACAGATACTCGCGGGCGCGCTCGATCTCGCGTTCGTCTCGCTGCCCGTCGCGGCGCACGGCATCCAGACCGAGTTACTGCTCGAAGACGAGTTGATCGCCATCGCGCACCCGCAGCACCCGCATGCGCGCCAACGAGTCATCAGCGCCTTCGCGCTCGCAGGCGAGCCGCTGATTTTGGGCGAGCGCGGGGGCAACACGCGGCGCTTGATCGATCAGTATTTTGCTGAAGCGGGGCTGAAACCCAAAGTGATCATGGAGCTAAGCCGGCTCGCATCGATCCGGCGCATGGTCGAGGCTGGTCTGGGCGTCGGCATCGTGCCGGTGCAATCTGCGGTCGAAGAGATCAATGCGGGGCGATTGGTGCGTTGGTGGATCGAGGGCGCGCGGATCAACTCCGAACTTGGACTGGCGCGGCTGCGTGGCGGCTATCAGTCGCCGCTCATCCACACGTTCGTCAAACTCTGCCGTGAACGCTTTGCCGCCACGGCCAAACGACTCGACGCAATGAAGCAACCCGCACCGCGCAATGCAACCAAGCCAACAACCAAGAAGAAACAAAGGCGTAAATCATGACGACGCGCTGCCAACATCTCGCCGAGATTCGCTCCGTCAGCCCGCACACCGCCGGCTGTGAGGATTGCCTGCGGCTCGGTGACGATTGGGTACACTTGCGCTTGTGTCAGACGTGCGGGCACGTCGGCTGCTGCGATAACTCGAAGAACAAGCACGCGACCAAACATTTTCACGCGAGCGCACACCCGATCATCAAATCATTTGAGCCGGGCGAAGAGTGGGGCTGGTGTTACGTGGACGAAATCTTTTTCGATCCGCTTGAATGCGCTAAAATCCTCGCCGCTCCCTTAGCCTGATAAATTCGCGACGCACTCGCCCGTCACTAACATCGGAGGCTTCCATGCGCGCACATCAATTTAGCTTTCCCCGTTTCTGCACAACGCTCAGCTTGTGCTGCTGTCTCGTGCTTTCAACTGCTCTGCCCGCAACCGCGGCCGACACGTTTCGGCCGGTCGTGCGCGGGCGGCGCGGCGTAGTGGCGGGCGGGCAACCGCTCTCGGTGGCGGCGGGCTTGCGTATCTTACAACGCGGCGGCAACGCGGTGGACGCGGGCGTGGCCACGATCCTCGCCGCCTCGGTGATCGAGTTCTCACACTTCTCTTTCGGCGGCGAAGTGCCGATCCTGATCAAACTGAAGGCGGGACCGGTCGCGGTTATCGAAGGCATGGGCACTGCGCCGCAGAAGGCAACGCGCGAGTTCTTTGTCGCACATGCGCGCACAGAAACTGGGCGGGCGGACGCAGCGACCGCACCCGACAACGCACGCGCACAAACGGGCGGCAATCAAGCCGCGTCGCCGCCAGTGACCGGCGCGAGCAACGCGCTCATCCCTTCGACGGGGCCGCTCGCGGCGACCGTGCCCGCCGTGCTGGACGCCTGCGTCAACGCGCTCGACCGTTTCGGCACGATGTCGCTGGCAGACGTGATGCAGCCAGCGATTGAGTTGGCGGACGGTTTCCCGATTGACGAACTGCGCGTCGAGTACATCAAGACACGCGCGCCGGTCTTCTCGCAGTGGCCGGAAGCGCGCCGCATCTTTCTGCCTAATGGACAAGTACCGCAGGTCGGCGACATCTTCGTGCAGGCCGATCTCGCGCGGACGCTGCGCTCGCTCGTCGCGGCCGAACGACAGGGCGCGCGGCGCGGCCGCCGCCACGCTGGATTAATGGCCGCGCGCGATCTCTTTTATAAAGGCGCGACGGGCCGGCGCATCGGCGACTTCATGCAGACGCACGGCGGGCTATTGGCGGCCGCCGATCTCGCGCACTTTCACGCGCGCATCGGTGAGCCTGTGCATGGGACTTATCGCGGTTACGACATCTACAAACCCGGCTTCTGGACGCAGGGGCCGGTCTTCGTCGAAACGCTCAACTTGCTCGAAGGCTATGATCTGAAACGGATGGGGCACAACTCGACCGACTACGTGCATACGGTCATCGAGTCGTTGAAGCTTGCCTTTGCGGATCGGGATCGCTTCTATGGCGACCCGGACTTCGTGCGTATCCCGACGCAAGAATTGTTGGCCAAAGACTACGCCGCACTGCGCCGCAAACTCATCAACGAACAGCGCGCCTCGCTCACACAGCAACCGGGCGATCCCGTTAACATGAAGGCGTTGCTCGCGCAAGCAACTTTAACGGAGGGACATGAATCGCGTGTGCCGGAGAACGAGCGCGCGAACGATACGACGTGTGTGAACGTGATCGATAAGGACGGCAACATGTTCAGCGCGACGCCGAGCGGGGCGTGGCTGCCGGCATTGGTCGCGGGCGACACGGGCGTGTTGATGGGCCAGCGTCTGCAATCGGCCTTAACCGATCCGAACAGCCCGAACGTCGTCGCGCCGGGCAAACGCCCGCGCATCACGCTCACGCCGACGCTCGTCCTGAAGGACGGCGCACCGTACATGGTCTTGAGCACGCCGGGCGGCGACAATCAGGATCAGGCGCTCGTGCAAGTGTTCCTCAACATCACGGAGTTCGGCATGAACCCGCAAGAGGCGGTCGAGGCCCCGCGCTTCGACACACTGCACCTCGTCAGTTCGTTCGACGATCACAGCTTCGTCCCCGGCTCGCTCAACGTCGAAGCGCGCTTCCCCGAAGCCGTCATCAAGGAACTCAAAGAGCGCGGGCACAACCTCAAGGTGCAGTCAGCGTGGGGCACACTCTCATCGCCGACCGTCATCATGTACAACCCACGGACGGGCGTCGCCGCAGCCGGCGCAGACCCGCGCCGGGGCCGCTACGCTGTGGCCTGGTGAGCATTGACCGCTAAATATTTCGCTCGGGCGACATCAACAGGAGCGGCCGCTCCTCTTGATGTTCGAGCCAGAAAAGCTGCTTTAGTTTCTATCTAAAAGGGTAACTTGGGTGTGTAAAAAGCGTGCGCTCGGACGGGTAGTTGAGTTCTTTAGTTCCGTTCACTGTGCCACGCGCTGATGTGCATCAAGGTTTATCTGTGAACGATCAGAATATGCAAAGGGTCACTGTGAGACCAGGCGTGTAAGAATTCAACAAACGAGGCGTCATGTAGAATTATAGTAAGCCTTGATCTTCGTTGTAGATGCGCTTGTATAATCCAAATCACCCGTTACTGTCTAATGCCTCTGTGCCTCCTCGCTTTGTCCATAGGAGAGCAACTCATGTTCGCATCGTTCGCGCAAAGCGCCCGCTCATCATACTCCGCCTCTCACTTCATCCGCCGCAGTTTCTTGCTGCTCCTGACCATTACGCTGCTGCCCGGCACGCTCGCCGCGCAGACTGCTCAGACGGCGCAGCAGGCGGCGGCTGAGCGGCTAGCTACCGCGGCTGCTCAATTATTCGACGAGGGCACGAAAGAGTCGCTCGAACAGGCTCTTAGTAAATTCCTAGAGGCCGCCCCGCTTTTTCACGCAGCCGGCGACACCGTTAATGAGGCCACGATGTGCAACAACATCGGCGTGGTCTATTCCAAGCTGGGCGAGACACGGAAGGCGCTCGATTACCTGAATCAAGCGCTGCCGCTCTACCGTGCGGTCGGAAATCGCGCGGACGAAGCTACGGCACTCAAGCTCGTCGGCGCGCTCTATATCGAGTTGGGCGAGCCACAGCAGGCGCTCGATTATTTCAATCAAGCACTACCGCTTTTTCGTGCGGTCGGGGATCGCACGGGCGAGGCCGCGACGCTCCATAACATCGGCGTTGTCTATGCCAGGTTGGGTGAAAAACAGAAGGCGCTTGAGTATTACAATCAAGTCCTGCCGTTTTTTCGTGCGGCCGGTAATCGCAAGGGCGAAGCCACGATCCTCAATAACGTAGGTCAGGTCTATGCCGCGCTGGGCGAGCAGCAAAAAGCGCTCGACGCTTACAATCAATCCCTGTCCCTCTCCCGTGCGGCCGGAGACCGCACGGGTGAAGCCACCACGCTCAATAACATCGGTCTGGTCTATCACGCGCGGGGCGAGCAACGGCAGGCGCTCGATTATTTCAATCAGGTTCTGACGTTTTGCCGGGCGGCAGGTGACCGCAGGGGTCTAGCCACTGCGCTCAACAACATTGGTCTGGTCTATTCCGCGTTGGGCGAACAGCAAAAGGCCCTCGATTATCACACGCAAGCCTTGCCACTACGCCGCGCGGTCAGCGACCGCAACGGTGAAGCCACAACGCTCAATAATATCGGCGAGATCTATGCCGACCTGGGTGAACAGCAAAAAGCGCTTGACTACTTGAATCAAGCCTTGCCGCTCTACCGTGCGGCTGGAGATCGCGCGGGTGAGGCCACGGCGCTCAATAACATTGGCGGGCGCTATTACGCGCTGGGCGAGCAGCAGCAGGCGCTCAATTACTTCAATCAAGCCTTACCGCTGCGCCGCGCGGTCGGCGACCGCAGCGGTGAAGCCACGACGCTCGATAGCGTCGGCAAGGTCTATGCCGCGTTGGGCGAGCAGCAAAAAGCGCTCGACGCTTACAATCAAGCCTTGCCGCTACGCCGCGCGGTCGGAGATCGGCGGGGCGAGGCCGCGACGCTCAGCAACCTCGGCTTCGTCTATGCCGCGCTGGGTGAAAGGCAGAAGGCGCTTGAGTATAACAATCAAGCTCTGTCGCTGTATCGTGCGGCAGAGGATCGCTCGGGCGAAGCCGCGGCGCTCAACAACATTGGCGAGGTCTATAACGAGCTAGGCGAGAAGCGCAAGGCGCTCGATTACTTCAATCAAGCCTTGCCGCTACGCCGTGTGGTCGGAGATCGCACGGGTGAGGCCAATACGCTCAACAATATCGGCGCGGTTTCTGCCGCGCTGGGCGAGCGGCAGCAGGCCCTCGACACTTATAATCAAGCCCTGCCGCTACTCCGTGCGGTCGGCGACCGTACCGGTGAAGCCACGACACTCAACAACATCGGCGAAGTCTACCGCCAATCGGGCGAGCAGCAGCAGGCCCTTGATTACTATAGTCAAGCCTTGCCGCTCTTACGTGCGGTCGGGGATCGCAGGAGCCAAGCGTCGACATTATCTAACGTTGCACTTGTGGAGCGCACGCGCGGCAACTTCACTGCGGCGCTCGCCAACATCGAAGCCGCCATCACCATCCTCGAATCCCTCCGCACCAAAATTGGCAGCCAAGAACTGCGCTCATCCTTCTTCGCCACCGTGCAGGGCTATTACGAGTTCTACATTGACCTGCTGATGCGCCTGCACCGGCAGCAGCCAACCGCGGGCTACGACGGCAAGGCGCTGCAAGCGAGTGAGCGCGGGCGGGCGCGCTCGCTGCTTGAGATGCTGGCCGAAGCCAACGCCGACATCCGGCAGGGAGTTGACGCCACCCTGCTCGCGCGTGAGCGCACGTTACAGCAACAACTCAACGCCCGCGCGCAGCAACAGGCGCAACTGCCCAACGGCCCGCGCACCCAAGCACAGGCCAGCGCCATCGCTAAAGAGATCGATGCTTTGACCACCGAGTTCCAGCAAGTCGAAGCGCAGATCAGACAGACCAGCCCGCGCTATGCAGCCCTGACGCAACCGCAGCCTTTATCGTTGTCAGAGCTACAAGCGCAGGTGCTCGACGCCGACACCTTACTTTTAGAGTATTCGCTCGGCGCTGAACGCAGCTATCTCTGGGCCGTGACGCCCACTTCAATCGCCAGTTATGAATTGCCGAAGCGCGCGGAGATCGAGGCCGCCGCACGGGCGTTCTACGATTTCAGCCGCGCCGCCCCGCGCCCGGCAACGAAACTCGATCTAGACGACGAGGCACAACAGGCCCGCGCGCAGGCCGCGCAGATGGCGGCGCAGTTAAGCCGCAGCTTGCTCGCGCCCGCCGCTCCGTTGCTCGGCAAGAAACGCCTGCTGATCGTGGCTGACGGCGCGCTCCAATACATTCCGTTCGCGGCTCTGCCCGCGCCGACCGGCGGCGCGAGTAACACTGCGGCCACGCCGCTCGTCGTCGAACACGAGATTGTCAGTCTCCCATCAGCTTCGACGCTCGCCGTGCTGCGGCGCGAAGCGGGTGAGCGCAAGAGTGCGCCGAAACTACTGGCGGTGCTGGCCGATCCGGTCTTCGAGCGCACGGACGAGCGGCTCAAGTCGAGTGCGGGTCAGCCGATGACAAATGGCGCAAGCTTAGCCGCGCCTGCGGCCGGGACACACGGGCTGAGTTTAGGCGTGGCTAGAGCGGCGCAGGAGTCGGGTGTAGCGACGGCGGACTTGCAGATTCCGCGCCTGCGGGCCACGCGCCGCGAAGCCGACGAGCTTGGCAAGCTCGTGCCGCCCGGCATGCGCAGAGCGGCGCTCGACTTTGCCGCGAGCCGGGCCGCGGCGACCGATCTGAATTTGGGCGATTATCGCTTCGTGCATTTTGCGACGCATGGCTTTCTCGATAGCCAGCACCCGGAGCTATCGGGCATCGTGCTTTCGATGTTCGATGAGGGGGGCATGCCGCAGGACGGCTTCCTGCGTGCGCATGAGGTGTTCAACCTGAAGCTCAACGCGGACGTCGTGACTCTCTCGGCGTGCCAGACCGGCCTCGGTAAAGAGATCAAAGGCGAAGGTCTGGTCGGACTGACGCGCGGCTTTATGTATGCGGGCGCGGCGCGTGTGGTCGTGAGTCTGTGGAGCGTGAACGATGCGGCGACGGCTGAGTTGATGACGCGCTTCTATCGCGGGATGTTGGTGCATAACTTGCGCCCGGCGCAGGCGCTCCAAGCGGCGCAGGTCTCAATGCTTAATGACAAACGGTTCGCCGCGCCGTTCTATTGGGCCGCGTTCACGTTACAGGGCGAATGGCGCTAAACCTCTCGATTTATAGGCATCCTTCATCCCTCAATTGCGCACCCCCTCCGTTGGACAGAGGTAAGTATGGCTCGTTGCGGGAGACCGATTTTCCGCGCGAGGTCGCGGGAAATCGGGTCTGCGCGCAGGCTGTCATAGCAAGGATCGCTGTTAATCATCAACGGGTACACGTTGCGCTCCGCGCACGCTTCCGCCAGCCACCGGAACGCAGAGACTCACGCAGGCCATCGAGATTGGGGATGACCCGGACGCTCTCATCAGCACTGCGACGAATGAAATCTTCGACACCAACGGCAACTTGATCGTGACCGGCTGCGCGACCGCCGGCGCACACCGCTTTGAATAACCAGACCGGGCGGAAGATAAGTTAGCGTCACCGACTGTTAGTTCAACCGCGCGGGCGGCCCCCGAGGGGGCCGCCCGCGCGCACTCTCGCACTGACCGTTCAAATTTCACGACAGCACGAAAGCGTTGGCGAAATATTGCTCGACGACAGACGCTGCTATGTCCAACTGATTAGGTAGTCACGCAGCCGCAGATACATTTCGGCAAAAGAATCAGCGCAGAACAAAATCGGTTGATAGTTGGTCGGATCAAAATCAAGCTGCGCTGCCGCATCCAGATCGAAGGCGCGCAGTTCCACATCAGGCATCGTTGCTAACTCGCCTGCGGACGAAAGTAGCCCCGTGCCGTAAGCCTTCACTTCGCCCGCCTCGCGCAGCACGCCGAACTCGATGGTGAACCAGTAGAGCCGCGCCAGGCGCTCGAAGGCTGCTGCTGATTTCGTCCGCCGCACGGCTGCGCCGAACAGACGGTTTAGTTCCGCCATGTGCTCACTCGCCAGCCAGACGGCATGCCCGACCAGTTCATGCACTACATCTGGCTCAGGCGTGTAATGCGGCGTCGAATGATGCCGTATGTACTGTGCGCAGAGGAACACGCCGTCCGCCAGCGCGGCCAGAAAGACGCGCGGCTCAACCAAGCCCGCCACCGGCTCAAGCCGGAAACCACTGAACCGCTGCACGCGCTCGCTCACCTCGCGCATCTGCGGAATGCGCTCGCGCGGCAGATCGAGCCGGCGCACACACGCAAGATATTCGGCGCAGGCGTGCCGACGATGCGCAGGCGCGAGGGCAACTGTGATGTCACGCCACAGTTCATGCTCGGCCGGCGTGTAGGGCGCATCGGGAACGGGCGTGTTGGGTTGGTAGCGCACGGCGATGTGCGCGATCTCGTTGCGGCGGGCGCGATACGCTTGATCGCGGAAGCCGGGATGTGCGGGATCGAGTGCGACTAGCTGTTGCCGTTCAGCGAGCGGGCCGTCGGCGTCGAGCGGCAACGCTGTCAGGTGAATCTTGTTGGCCGCCGTTTCTTTGTGCGTTGTCATGGTTATGCTTCTCCGTCAAAAGTTGCGGACAAAAAAAACGAGCGCCGTTCTTTCACGTGAAAGAACGGCGCTCGTTGATGCGGAAATTCTGTCTTAGCTCTTAGCTCGTGCGCTCAGCACACACCGACAGCCCGCCAGCCCGTCCCTCCACGTGGGGCGCGCATAGTAGTAATAATAGCGATAGCTGTTAGCGTGTGCGATCATCTGCCTTGTGCGCCGCGCTCCGGCGGCACTGAGATTGACGTTAAAGCTTAAGGAATCAACCTGTCAAGCGACAGCGCGGTCTTGCTTCTTCGAGCTTCGATTCTTCCGCCTCGTCAGAGGCGGATGAAAATAGCCCAGCACTTCAGTGCGGGGAATCATGCGGCATATAAAGTTTGCGTCCCGTAAGGACGATGGAAATGATCGCGGGCGCGGGTCAATCGTCCCTACGGGACTCGTGTTTTCTTTTTCACTTGCGCCCAGTGATAAATCGCCGGGCTATTATCAATCGTCCCTGCGGGACAATGTACCCGGCCGGACTCATCCTTCTGTATAGCGCTGCATCAACTCATCCCAGTGCCCCTGCGCTTTCAGGAGCAACTCGCAAACTTCGCGCACCGCGCCGAAGCCGCCGGGGAGTTTTGTGACGTAGTGCGCGGCAGCGCGCGTCTCCGGTGTTGCATCGGCGACGGCGACGGCCAGCGCGGCGCGACGCATGAGCGGGATGTCGGTCACGTCGTCGCCGACGAAGGCAATCTCATCTTCAGCGACGCCCGCCGCGGCGAGCACTTCCGCAAACTCGACGAGCTTATTATGCGTGCCCTGCCGCACGTGCGCGATGCCAAGGTCGCGTGCGCGCCGCACGACGGCTGCGGCGGTGCGGCCGGAGATGATGCCGGATTGCAACCCCGCGCGGTGCAGCAAGACGAGTCCGTGCCCGTCGCGTGTGTGAAAACTTTTCTGCTCGTCACCATCCGCGAGCAAGGTGATGCGCCCATCGGTCAACACGCCGTCGCAATCCAGCAACAACAATTTGACGCGGGCAGCGCGCCGCTCGATGTCGGCCAAATCAGGCATGTGATCTTTAGCGTTCCTCGAAGATCGGGATCTCCGCGAGCCGCAGTTGCCCGCCCGCGCGCGTGAGGACGTAGACGGCCGTGATCGTCTTATCGCGCCCTTCGGCCTTGGCGGTAATGCTGACATCGACCGCGATGCGCTCGCCGCCGACAGGCTCTGTGCGGAGCACGCGCGTCTGCCACAGTTCGGGCTGAATTTTGATGAAGCCTTTGGTGAAGTCGGGCAATTCGCCCGGCACGACCAGCGCTTCGATTTCTGTCTTGCGTCCGCTACGAATCGCCTGATCAAGTTGTGTTAAGAACTGCTTCACGGCTTCGGCAGGCGCGTTGACGCTTGTGGCGGGCGCGGTCTCGGCCTTCAAGCGTGCGGCGCGGGCGGCGAGCGTAGAGGCATAACCACCTTCCGCGCGCACGGCTTCTGTATACCGCTGCAAAGCTTCGGCGGTTTGACCTTTGCGCAAAGCGATCTCGCCCAGCCCGTATGCGCCCCATGCGAGCGTCGCGGGCAGCGGCAATTTGTCGTCGAGCGCGGTGCGGAACTCGCGCTCGGCGTCGGCGAGTTTGTTCTGTTCGAGCAGCGCGCGGGCGAGCAAGATGCGTGCTTCCTGCATGAGCGGCGCGGTTTGCAGCATCGTGCGCGCAACCGTCTCGGCCCGCGCGTAGTCGCCGCCGCCGAAAGCGCGCGTCGCTTCATCGAGTCCGCCATCGAGCCAAGGCCCGCGCGGCGCAACGTCGTTGGCGTAATCAACCTGCGGATATAGTTTGTCGGGATCAATTTCAACGCGCACGAGTTTCGCCGCCGTCTTGAAATGCGCGTCGCCGAAGTCCTGCGGCTGAAGTGCGACCTCGGCTGTGAGTTGTTGGCCCGTGTCGGTCGTCGCAGCGACGGTCACGTTGACGCTCTGCGCGCCGGTGTTCCTGAGCGCCGAGACCCATTCGGGGCCGCGCTGCTGCGGGAGCCCGATCTGTAGATCAGTTTCGGTCGGCTGATCCAGTTGCGTGTCGAGCAATGCCGTTAACCTCGCGCCGCCGCGCTCGTTCAGCGTTGCGCGCAAGGCCGCGAGTGAGAGTTCCCCGGTTTGCATTTGCGCGCGTAGCACATTGAGGAAGGCGTCGCGCCCGCCCACGCGCTCGGCGAGCCGCCAGACCATCGCGCCTTTGTTGGCCACAGACGTTAAGTAAGTTGAGTCGAACGGCGTGGTCAACGCGAGCGGCGCATCGCGGCGGGCGATGGCCGTGTAGGCGAGCCGTTGGCGCAGACGTTCGGCGTCGGCCGCGTCGCGCCCGAACTGTTTTTCTAGAAACAAGGCAGCGAGATAACGCACCAGCCCTTCGCGCACCACGCCTGAGCCTGCGCCGCGCACGGGCGTCGCGCCCCCGATCCATAGATGCGCCACCGCTTCGGCGATAGCCAGCGCACTTGTCGCGTCAACTTTTGCGCGCCGGAACGCGGACGCATCGAGCAGCAACGTGCCGCCCATGTCGTAGCCCGCGCCCCGGCGCACGGCCACGAGGCGCACGGGCGCGTCGGGCGCAGGGCCGAGCAAACTTGCGTAGTAGGTGCGCGCGGCAGCGGCGAGCGCGACGAGCACTTCCGCCTGTTTGCGTTCATCCGCACTCGCACCGGCGAACATGTGCGCGCTGATGCCGCGCGCTTCGCCCATGCCTTCGACCGTCTCCCATTTGCCCGTCAGAAAGAAAGGCTGCGCGGCGAACTTCTGCTCGAACGTCGTGCCGCTGGCCGCACCGGCAGCGATGACGGTCTCGCCGCTCGCAGCATTGACAGTCAAACGCACGGGTGCGTAGTCCGCGCCCCACGCGGCATAAGGCGTATTCGGCGTCGGATACCAGAACGAGAGCGGGAGGAACTGCGCGCCTTCGGGCGTGATGGCGGCGAGGCCGGAGTTCTGTCCGGCGAGGGGCAGACGATAATCAAGCGTGAGCGTCACGCTCGCGCCCGGTTGCGCGGGAACAGGCAGAGTGATCTGCGCGGTCTGTGTCTTGGTGCGCGCATCCTCGCGCGGGGTGAAGGTCGCGGGCGCATCGCCGACCGTGACCGATTTGATCTCGACGGCCGGGTTCAGCCGCACAGTCAGCGTGCGCCCCTCGCCGGCACTGACGTTGCGCGCGACGAGTGTGGCGCGGGCCGCGAGCGCGCGGTCTGTTGCGTTCGCCGCCGGCAGCGTCGCCGCGATGTCGAAGCGCGTTACCTGCCACACCTGCGCGCCGGCAACTGCCCCGGGCTGCGCGTGTACAGTGATAGAGATGAAGACTAAAGCGAGAAAGAGCCAGAGTTCGCGTGTGCGCAAAGATTTCATAAACGATTCAGCAGTTAGTGAGTCAGGCTTGCACCAGCGCGTCGCGCCGGACGAGCGCGTGCACATCGCGGAGCATGTGCAGTAGCGGCTCAAGGCGCGCGAGCGGCAATGCGTTCGGGCCATCAGACAAAGCCGCGGCGGGATTGTCGTGGACTTCCATGAAGACCGCGTCCACGCCGCAGGCGACTCCGGCGCGTGCCAGCGGTTCGATGTACTCCGACTGCCCGCCCGTTGCATGCCCCAAGCCGCCCGGCAGTTGCAGGCTGTGCGTCACGTCGAACACGACCGGCGCGCCGAAGCCGCGCATGATCGGAAACGTGCGCATGTCCACCACGAGATTGTGATAACCGAACGAGACGCCGCGCTCGGTGAGCAATAGTTTTTCGCAACCGGCGGCGCGGGCTTTCTTGACGATGTTGCGCGCGTCCTGCGGCGCGAGAAACTGGCCCTTCTTGATATTGACCGCGCGCCCCGTCCGCACTGCCGCATCGATTAGATCGGTTTGCCGACACAGGAACGCGGGAATCTGTAACACGTCCACGATCTCCGCGACCGGCGCGACCTGCGCCACGTCATGCACGTCGGTCAGCACCGGCACGCCCAACTCCGCCTTGATGTGCCGCAGCGCGTCCAGCCCCGTCTGCATCCCCAGCCCCCGAAAGCTTTCGTGCGACGAGCGGTTGGCTTTGTCGTAAGAAGCTTTGAAGACGTAATCGAGACCGGCATCACGCGCGCGTTGCCGACACTCGCGCGCCATCATCAGCGCATGCTCCGGCGATTCAACGACGCAGGGGCCGGCGATGATCGTCAGTCGCCCATCGCCAAAGGTCGCGTCGCCGACGCGAAACGATTGGACTTGTGCATCAGTACTCATCTTTTCAGGGCCGTTCGTCTAGAAAGGATGCTTGAAAAACTTCTTCAGCTTCTTCACCGCCGCGCCCACTTTAGAATCTTTCTTCGGCTGTACAGGGCGGGGCGCAGGTTTCTTGTCGGAGCGTTTTTTATCTTTGCTCGCTTCGGGCGTGGGCGTCGGCTCTGGCGTGGGCGTCGTTTGCGGCGAAGGTTGCGGCAGCGCGCCGTCGGTCGCGCCCATGCTGGCCGGCTCGCTCGTTAACGCGGGCTGCATGTACACGGCCGCGCCGATCAGCAGCATCAACAGGACAAAGCCGGCCGCGACGAACAGCGGCGTCACGCGGTGTATCTGATGCCGCTCCTGTCGCTGCTTGATCAGAATGCGCAGGCGCGTAAACGCGCGCGGGCGTTCTAGCACGTCCGGTTGGGTTGGCGCGGGCACAAGTTCGTCGGCTGACTGGCGCTCTAGGCCCGATGTATCCGCCAGCACAGTCGTGTCGCGTGGGTAAGCGGCTGCGCGGTGTTCGCGTAGCCGTTCAAGATCAAGCACGAGCCGGCCCGAAGACGTCTGTGTGCCCGCTTCGCGCAGCATGTCGGCGGTCGGCGCGCTGAACTCGGCGGCGTGCTCTAAGCCCAAGCGCTGCGTCGTCTCGTACAACTCGCGGCGGAACTCGCTGGCATCGGCGGGGCGCGCTGCCGGCTGCTTCTCCAGCGCGTGTAGGACGACCGCTTCGAGCGCGGGTGGGATGGCGGGGCGCAACTCGCGCGGGGGGCGCGGCGGCTTCGACGAATGCTGCACGGCGACGGCGATGGGCGACGTACCGGTGAATGGCGTCGCGCCGGTCAGCAGTTCGTAGAAGATGATGCCGAGGCTGTACACGTCGGCGGCGGGCGTAAGTTTCGCGCCGTCGCATTGTTCGGGCGACATGTAACGCGGTGTGCCGATCATCACGCCGGTCTGTGTCAGCGCGTGCGCCTCTAAGTCTTCGACCGCATCGGCGGCGAGTTTGGCGATGCCGAAGTCGAGTACTTTGACGACGGGTGGCGAGTTGCGGCGTTGTACGACGAAGATGTTGCCCGGTTTGAGGTCGCGATGGATGATGCCGGCCTCGTGCGCCGCCGCGACCGCCGCCGCGATTTGCAGCATCAGCGAGACCGCGCGCGCCACATCGAGCGGGGCTTCGTGCGCAAGCACTTCACGCAGCGAACGCCCTTCGAGCAACTCCATCACGATGTAGACCAGCCCGTCCTGCGTCTGCCCGAAATCAGTGACGGCGGCCACGTTCGGATGCTGCAAACGCCCGGCGGCCCGCGCCTCGCGGCGGAAGCGCGTCTGCGCCGCCTCGTCTTCCACGAACCGCTGATTGAGCACCTTGACCGCGACGGGCCGATCAATCAACAGATGCGCCGCGCGATAGACCGTGCCCATGCCGCCTTCGCCGAGTCGCTCGTCGAGCCGGTACTTGTCGTCGAGCACACGCCCGACCAACGGATCGACCGGACAGAAATCCGCTACCGCGCCGGCCGGCGCGTAGTCGGCAATCGTCGCGTCAGCTTGCAACGGCGTGCCATCCGCCGTGCAGTGCTTCACCTCTGGCGCGTACCGCCGGCCGCATGTCGGACACTGAAGCATAGAAGCAAATGAAGAACGATGAATGATGAACGCGGAATAATGAAAGAGAAATGATTGCTCTTCATTCATCACTCCGCGTTCATCAATTTCTTATTTTCGTGCCTGTGCCGCGAAATGTACAGCGCGGTGTTTTGCTGGAGAGGGGCGGGCACGCTCTGTTAGCGCGGGCCCTAATCATCACCGGCAACGCCCATACGCTCGGCGTGCGGCGTTTCGGGCTGCGGCGTGTCGTGGATGGCGTTCTCGTCGCGCATGCGATTGGTGTAGGCGGCGCGCACGAACGAGGCGAAGAGCGGGTGCGCGGCGAGCGGCTTTGATTTGTATTCGGGGTGAAACTGGCAGCCCAAAAACCACGGATGCGCTGCGCGCGGCAACTCGACCATCTCGACGAAGCGGCCATCGGGTGACTCGCCGCTGATACGCAGGCCGGCGCGCTCCAACGTCTCGCGGAACTCAGGATTGAACTCGTAACGATGGCGATGCCGCTCGCCGATCTCGGCCGCGCCGCCATAGACTTCGCGCGCTAGACTATCGGGCGCAAGCCGGCACGGGCATGCGCCCAGACGCATCGTGCCGCCGAACTCTTCGACGCCCACGAGGTCGCGCAGTTTGAAGATGATGGGATACGGCGTGTCCGCGTCGAACTCGGTCGAGTCGGCGTTTGCGAGACCGCAGACCGTGCGCGCGTACTCGATGGTCGCAGTCTGCATACCGAGACAGATGCCGAAATAGGGCGTGCGCGAACGGCGCGCGTAGGTGATGGCGCGAATCATACCCGCGATGCCGCGCTTGCCGAAGCCGCCCGGCACGAGGATCGCATCGAAGTCGCGCAAGCGATCTTCATAGTCGTCGCCCATCAACTCTTCCGATTCGATCCAACGTACGTTCACGCGCAGATTATTCGCCACGCCGCCGTGCGTCAATGCCTCGCGCAGCGATTTATATGAATCTTCCAACTCGACATATTTGCCGACGATGCCAATAGATACTTCGCCGAGCGCAGGCTCGCGGATCGTGGCGACAAGTTCGCGCCAGTGCGCGAGGTCTGTGTGCGCGGCGCGCTCTTTCAGGCCGAGCGCTTCAACGATCAGATCATCCAAGTCTTGCTCGTGCAAGGCGAGCGGCACGTCGTAGATCGTGTCCACGTCCTGCGCGGTGACGACGGCGCGCTCGGTCACGTTGCAGAAGAGCGCGATCTTCGCGCGCAGCTCGCGCGAGAGCGGCCGATCCGAGCGGCACAGCAGTATGTCCGCGGTGATACCGATCTCGCGCAACTCGCGGACGGAGTGCTGCGTCGGTTTCGTCTTCAACTCGCCCGACGCAGCGATGTAAGGCACGAGTGTCAGGTGTATGAAGACCGCGCCCTGCGGCCCTTCCTCATTGCCCATTTGCCGGATCGCTTCGAGGAACGGCAGCGATTCGATGTCGCCGACCGTGCCGCCGATCTCGACGATCACCAAGTCCGGGTTATCTTTCTCGGCGACGGCGCGCACGGCCTTTTTAATCTCGTCGGTGATGTGCGGGATGACTTGGATCGTTTTGCCAAGATAGTCGCCGCGCCGCTCTTTTTCGATAACGGAGAGGTAAATGCGGCCGGTCGTCCAGTTATTCGCTTGCGAGAGTTGCGCGTGGGTGAAGCGTTCGTAGTGGCCGAGATCGAGATCGGTCTCCGCGCCGTCGTCCGTGACGTAGACCTCGCCGTGTTGGAAGGGCGACATCGTGCCGGGGTCTACGTTAATGTACGGGTCGAGTTTCATCAGCGTCAGCGATAAGCCGCGCGCTTCGAGCAAGCAACCGATGGACGAAGCCGCCAGTCCCTTGCCCAAACCTGACACCACCCCGCCCGTCACGAAAATATATTTAGGCATCTCTCTCCTCCGCTTGTTCGGAGTCAGTGTGGTTGGCTTCCGTTAATTTCGGCTCGGTCGCGTCCGATTCGGCTACTGCTTCGTCGTCGCCCTCACCCGGCACTCGCTTCTTGTTGTAGTAACCGTGCCGCAAATCCTGCTGCACCGCCACCGCCTCGGCCGCCTTCGGTTGCAACAACTGTTGCAAGGCGAACACAGCCGCCTGCGCGCGCTGGCCCTCGCGCACACGCTTCTCAAACTCTTCCTCGCTGATCTTCTTCGGCGGCTTGCCCAACATTGACGAAGCAAACAGCACGCCAACGATGAGCAACACGAAAATTCCCAATCCGAGCCAGTCGTTCATAGTTCAAAGTTCAAGGTTCAAAGTTTAAAGTTCAAAGTTTAAAGTTCAAGGCGCAAGGTTCAAGCGCCAATGGACTTTGAACTTTAAACCTTTAACCTTGAATTCTCCTCCACGATTGCGCGCACGCGCTCCAAATCCGCCGGCGTATCCACGCCGATTGATGGCTCGTCAGTTTCAACCACACGCACGAGCGCGCCGCGTTCGAGGATGCGCAACTGCTCAAGCGTCTCTGTGCGTTCGAGCGCGGAAGCGGGCCATTGCGCGTACTGTAACAGGAACGCGCGGCGATAGACGTATAGCCCGGTGTGTTTGCGAAAACCCGCGAGCAGCGTTGGCTCAACGTCAAGCGCGGCCGCGAGCGAGCCGTAGCGCCGTGCCGCTTCGCGCGGATACGGGATGGGCGCACGCGAAAAGTAGAGCGCGTAGCCGCGCTCGTCCATGACCACTTTCACCACGTCGGGACTGAGCACATCGGCCGCCGTCTCCATCGGCTCGCACGTTGTAGCGACCACGACCTCCGGGTCTGCGAGTAAGGCTTCGACCGCGCGCTCGATTGTGCCGGCCGCGATCAGCGGCTCGTCGCCCTGCACGTTGACGATCACGTCCGCATCAGTGAGCGTCGCGGCAACTTCGGCCAGCCGGTCGCTGCCACTCGCGTGGTCGGCGCGCGTTAACATGACCTCGAAGCCGGCGGCGCGCACCGCGTCGCTGATTCGCTCATCGTCAGTCGCCACAATCGCCCGCGTAATGTGGCGCGCCGCAAGCGCACGTTCGACCACGCGCACGATCATCGGCCGACCTGCGATGTCGAGTAAAGGCTTGCCGGGCAAACGCGACGAATGGAAGCGTGCGGGAATGACGGCGACGATCTGTGCGGGCTGTGGTGAGTCCGTGCGGTTCACGGGCCCGCACAATACCCCGCGCCGTGCGCAGGTGTCAATGAAAGCACTCTTTGTTTGACACTGCACAGACAGCGGGCTACCATGCGCGGGCTGATGAACCGCGTAAAAGTCCGCGCTCTGCCCTATTTTTTCAAGTATCGGTCGAGGCTTTAATGCCGCTCGGTGTTACGGAAAGCATCCTTGAACTTGTTGGCCGCACGCCGCTGTTGCACCTCTCACGCTTCGCCCGGCCGCCGCTCGCAGACATCTACGCCAAACTTGAATACATGAACCCGGGTGGCTCTGTAAAAGACCGCGCTGCGCTGGGCATGATCCTCGACGCCGAACGGCGCGGCGTGCTAAAAGCAGGCGCGACGATCATTGAGCCGACAGCCGGCAACACCGGCATCGGGCTGGCTCTGATCGGCATCGCGCGCGGTTATCGTGTTATCCTGTGCGTGCCGGAAGGTTATTCGAGCGAGAAGATGAAACTGATGGAAGCGTTGGGCGGTGAGATACGCTACGTGCCGAAAGAGACGGGCATGGAAGGCGCATTGCATCTCGCCGAGGAATTGGCCGCGCAGACCGAGAACAGTTTTTTGCCCCAGCAGTTTGCGAACCCGGCCAACCCCGACTATCACGAAGCGACGACCGCACGTGAGATCATCGAACAGATGGACGGGCGCGTGGATGCGGTTGTGATGGGCGCGGGCACAGCCGGCACGTTCACGGGCGTGGCGCGGGCAGTGAAGAAAATAAACCCGCAGGCATTCTGCGTCTTGGTCGAACCGCAAGGCTCGATCTTTGCCGGCGGCGAGCCGGGCGACCGTAAGGTGGAAGGCGTCGGGCAGAACGAGTTCATCCCGGCCAACTTCGAGGCGGAACTGGCCGACGAGATCATGATGATCTGCGACGACGAAGCTTTCGTCAACGTGCGGCGCATTGCGGCAACTGAAGGCGTACTCTGCGGTGGCTCTTCGGGGATGGCCGCCGCCGCCGCCCGCCGCGTCGCCGAACGACTCGGCCCCGGTCGCCGCATCGTCACGCTCTTCCCCGATGGGGCGGAGCGTTATATGAGTCAGGGAATATTTGATTAAGTTCAAAGTTTAAGGTTCAAGGTTCAAAGTTGGGGCCTTGAACCTTAAACTTTGAACTTTGAACTTTGAACTTTGCACATTTGCCATGGGCTTCTCAACCACAGCGATTCACGCGGGCAACGAGCCTGACCCGACGACGGGCGCAGTCTCCGTGCCGATCTATCAGACTTCGACTTACGCGCAGGACGGACTTGGCAAGCATAAAGGCTTCGAGTATGCGCGCACGCAGAACCCGACGCGATTAGCCGCCGAGCGCAATGTCGCCGCGCTCGAAGGCGCGCAGTTCGGTTACGCCTTTGCCTCCGGCATGGCGGCGATAGACGCGACCATGCGGCTGGTCAAAGCAGGCGATCACGTCATCGTCTCGGATAACACCTACGGCGGCACGTATCGCCTGTTCACGCGCATTCTGGCGAACTATGGCATCGAGTTCACGTTCGTGGACACGAGCGAGGCGTCGAACGTCGAGGCGGCACTGCGCGATAACACGCGCATGGTCTACGTCGAGACGCCGACCAATCCGGTGATGACGGTGACGGACTTGCGCGCCGTCGCCGACATCGCGCACAAGCATGGCGCGCGGCTTGTCT